>CAMLCW010000262.1 GCA_946478645.1 uncultured Variovorax sp. | reverse complement strand
AGCTCCTGCACCTTCTGGATGTCGATGCCGTATTCCTCCTGGCCCAGCGTGAAGGTCACGACCTCGAGCCGGCCCGTGGCGGCGGGGGCCGCAGGGCCGCGGTGTTGCAAGGCGGCGGGGGTGTTGTCTGCCATGTCGTTTCTTCCTTCAGCTGAATTTCTGCATGATGCGAACGAGCTTCTGCCCGTACTGCGGATCGGTCGCGTAGCCGGCCTTCTGCAGGCCGTGCGCCGCCTCGGCCGGTGTCTCGGCGGCCAGCACGTTGGCGTAGCGCGGGTTGCGCGTGATGAAGCGCGCGTAATCGGTGAAGGCCTCGTCGTAGGAGCCGTAGGCCCTGAACTTCGCGCGCACGCGCTGCGGCTCGCCGTCGATGTATTCGGTGGTGGTGGTCTCCACCACCGGGCCCTTCCAGCTGCGGTCGGCCTTGATGCCGAACAGGTTGAAGCTCTGGGTGCCGTCGTCGGCCCGGATCTCGCGCTTGCCCCAGCCCGATTCGAGCGCGGCCTGCGCGAGGATCAGCGGCGCGGGCACGCCGCTCGCGGCGCTGGCCACCTGCGCGGCGTTGCCCATGCGCTGCACGAAGCCGTCGACCTTGCCCTGCAGCGAGCCCTCGGCGGCGGGAGAGATCCGCTCGCTGTTGCGCTGGTAGATGCCGAGGTCCACGTTGGCCGATGCGGTGCGCGAGGGCGCGTCCGGCGTCGGCGCCGAGCCGAGCGGAATGCCTGCCTGCGGCGCGAAGGGCATGTCGGTGCGGCGCGCCGCCGCCGCACCCGGTTGCGGTGTGAACGGCATGCCCTCGATGCCGGTGCCGCCGCCGCCGGGCTCGGCCTCGGCCGCACCGCGGCTCAGCTGCGCGAGCATCGCCTCGGCCAACCCCACGCCGCGCCCCGAGAGGTTCTGCGCCAGCTGCTGGTCGAGCATCGACAGATAGATCTTCTGGTCGCGGCTTTCGAACAGGCCGCTCGACGGCGTGGCCTCGCGCATGCTCTTGAGCACCATGTTCATGAACAGGGCCTCGAACTGGCGCGAGACCTGCTTCAAGCCCTCGTCGGGCGAGGTGCGCACCGTGTTGCGCAGCGCGTCGATGCTCTGCACGTCGAGCGCGAGGCGCCCGTCGAGCGCACCGCTCGTGCTTGCCATGATTGCCATGCCGACCTGCCGCTCAGATGATCTCGAGTTCCGCGCGCAGCGCGCCCGCGGACTTCATGGCCTGGAGGATGGACACCAGGTCCTGCGGATTGGCGCCCAGGCTGTTCAGGCCCTTGATCACCTCGGCCAGCGACGCGCCGCCGCGTACCATCTGTAGCGCGCCGCCGCCCTGGTTGATGGAGATCTGCGAGGTCTGGCCGACCACCGTCTGGCCGCCGGCGAAGGCATTCGGCTGGCTGACCACGGGCTCGGTGTTGATCACCACCGACAGGTTGCCGTGCGCCACCGCGCAGTCGTTCACGCGCACCGCCTGGTTCATGACCACCGAACCGGTGCGTGCGTTGACGACCACGCGCGCCACCGCCTGCGTGGGCGTGACCTCGAGGCTCTCGAGCCGCGCGAGGAAGCCCACGCGCTCGTGCGGCGCGGGCGCCTGCACCTGGATCACGCGCGCATCGAGCGCCTGCGCGATGCCGGGGCCGAACTGCCGGTTGATCGCATCGACCGCGCGCTGCACGGTGCCGAAGTCGGACTGGTTGAGCTCGAGCGTGAAGCTGCTCTCGCCGCCGACCTGCGCCTCGACGCTGCGCTCCACCAGCGCGCCGCCCGGGATGCGGCCCGAGCCGAGCTGGTTGATCTGTGCCTTGCTGCCGTTGGCCGAAGCGCCCGCGCCGCCCACCACCATGTTGCCCTGCGCGATCGCATAGACCTGCCCGTCGGCGCCCTTGAGCGGCGTCATCAGCAGCGTGCCGCCGCGCAGGCTCTTGGCATTGCCCATCGACGAGACCGTCACGTCGATGTTCTGGCCCGGCCGCGCGAACGACGGCAGCGTGGCCGTGACCATCACCGCGGCCACGTTCTTGAGCTGCATGTTCACGCCCTGCGGGATCGTGATGCCGAGCTGCTGCAGCATGTTGTTGAGGCTCTGCGTGGTGAACGGCGTCTGCATCGTCTGGTCGCCGGTGCCGTCGAGGCCCACCATCAGGCCGTAGCCGATCAGCGGGTTGTCGCGCACGCCCTGGATGCTCGCGAGTTCTTTCAGCCGCTCGGCATGGGCCGGGGTGCCCAGGGCGGCAGCGCAGAGCGCGGCAAGGGCGGCGAGGGAACGCAGTGTGCGAATGGTTTGCATGGTCGTATTCCTTTCTTCCGGCGCGTGCGCCCTCAGAAAGGCATCACGTTGAGGAAGAAGCGCTGCATCCAGCCCATGTGCTGGGCCTCGTCGATGTAGCCCTTGGCCGTGTATTCGATGCGTGCGTCGGCGACCAGCGTCGACGGCACGGTGTTGTTGCCCGAGACGGTGCGCGGGTTGACCACGCCCGAGAAGCGGATGAACTCGGTGCCCTGGTTGATGCCCATCTGCTTCTCGCCGCTCACGAGCAGGTTGCCGTTGCGCATCACGTCGACCACGGTGACCGTGATCACGCCGTTGAAAGTGTTGTTGGCGTTGGCGCCGCCCTTGGCGTTGAGCGTGTTGCCGCCCGACAGGTTGGCGTCCTGGCCCTTGAGCAGCGAGCCGATCAGCTTCGGGATGCCGCCCGCGAACTCGGCCACCACGCTGCCGTTGCGGCTCGCCGAGGCGCCCGAGTTCTTGCTGGCGTTGACCTTCTCGCTGATGACGATGGTCAGGATGTCGCCCACGTTGCGCGGCCTGCGGTCTTCGAACAGCGCGGCACCGCCGGGCCCGGCCTGGAAGATCGCGCCGTTGGCCGGCCGCGGCGCGGCCGCGGCCATCATGCTGTCGGCGCGCGCCGTCATCGGCTGGTGCACCAGCGGCTCGCGCGGGATCTGCGCGCAGCCGGTGGCAGCCAACGCGGCCAGCAGCATCCACGAACGCAGCGAGGTCATAACTGGGCGAGACGCTGCAGCATCTGGTCGGAGGCTTGAACAGCCTTGCTGTTGATCTCATACGCGCGCTGCGTCGCGATCATGTTCACAAGCTCCTCGACCACGTTGACGTTCGAGGCCTCGACATAACCCTGGCTCAGCAGGCCGGCGCCATCGACGCCGGGGTTCACCTGGTTGGGTGCGCCCGAGGCATCGGTCTCGGCATAGAGGTTCTCGCCCTTGCTCTGCAGCCCGGTCGGGTTCAGGAACGTGGCGAGCTGCAGCTGGCCGACCTGCACCGTGTTGGTCTGCCCGGCCTGCGTGATCGACACGATGCCGTCGCGGCCGACCGTGATGCTGGTGGTGTTGGCCGGCAGCGTGATCGCGGGCTGCACCGGAAAGCCGCTCGCGGTCACGAGCTGGCCGTCGCGGTCGGTCTGGAACGAGCCGTCGCGCGTGTAGGCGGTGCTGCCGTCGGGCATCAGCACCTGGAAGAAGCCGCCGCCGTTGATCGCCACGTCGGTGGGCTTGTCGGTCTTCGTCAGGTTGCCCTGGGAATGGATGCGCTCGGTGGCCACCACGTGCACGCCGGTGCCCACCTGGAGGCCCGAAGGCAGGCGCGTCTGGTCGGAGGTCTGGCCGCCGACCTGGCGCAGGTTCTGGTACATCAGGTCCTCGAACACGGCGCGGCTTCGCTTGAAGCCCGTGGTGCCGACGTTGGCGAGGTTGTTCGACACCACGTCGAGTTGGGTCTGCTGGGCGTCGAGACCGGTCTTCGCGATGTAGAGCGAGCGCATCATGATGGGAGATTCCTTGTTGGAGATTCAGTGAAAGGCGCCGGCTCAGCCGTACGCCAGCAGCTTGTTGGCCGATTGCGCGTTGTCGTCCGCGGTGCGCATGGCCTTCATCTGCATCTCGAAGCTGCGCGCGTTGGCGATCATGGCCACCATGGCCTCGACGCCGTTGACGTTGCTGCCTTCGACGGCGCCGGTGGTCAGGGTCACGGCCTCGTCGGCCTCGGCCGGCGGCAGGCCCTCGCGCATGCGGAACAGGCCGTCGTCGCCGCGCACCAGGTCGGTGGTGGGCGGATTGACGAGCTTCAGCCGGCCGACCTCGGCCACGCCGATCGCCGGATCGCCCGCGCCGCGTGCGGTGACGAGGCCGTTGGCGGCGATGGTGACGGCGGCGCCCGGCGGCACCGCGAGCGGCCCCGCATCGCCTGCCACCGGCAGCGAGCCCAAGGTGGTGAGCCGGCCTTCGGCATCGACCTGCAGGTTGCCGACGCGGGTGTAGGCCTCGCCGCCATCGGGCGTCTGCACCACGAGCCAGCCATCGCCGTGCACCGCCACGTCGAGCGGGCGGCCGGTTTCGGTGAGCGGGCCATGGCTGAAGTCGGCGCCGGGCGTGGCGGCGACCACGTAGGCGCGCGTCGTCGCCTCGGCACCGGTGACGGGCACCGCGCGGAAGCTGTTGATCTGCGCGCGGAAGCCGGGCGTCGATGCGTTCGCCATGTTGTTGGCGACCGAGGCCTGCTGCTCCATGGCCTGCTTGGCGCCGCTCATGGCGACGTACAGCATGCGGT
The DNA here is from genome assembly GCA_946478645.1 of uncultured Variovorax sp. The sequence continues at coordinate 2,736 of CAMLCW010000262.1, read as the reverse complement.
CCATCGGCGGCTCAGCGGATGTTGATCAGCGTCTGCACGACCTGATCCTGTGTCTTCACGGTCTGCGCGTTGGCCTGATAGCTGCGCTGCGCGACGATGAGGTTCACCAGCTCGGAGGTCAGGTCGACGTTGGAGGCCTCGAGCGCGCCCGATGCCAGCGAGCCCTGCTTGGTGCCCGCGCCCGGCGTGCCGGAGAGCGGCTGGCCCGAAGCCAGCGTCTCGGCCCAGACGTTCTCGCCCACCGGCTCGAGGCCGTTCGGGTTGGCGAACGAGCTCAGCACCACCTGGCCCATCAGCGTGGTCTGCTCGTTGGAGAACTTGCCGGTGATGGTGCCGTCGGGGTTGATCGAGAACGAGGTCAGCGTGCCCGAGGTATAGCCGTCCTGCTTGAGCGTCTTGATCTCGTTGACGTTGCCGAACTGCGTGGTGCCCGACAGGTCGACGGTGGCGTTCACCGCCGCCGAGCCGTTGGCGAAGTCCATCGCGGGCAGCGTGATCGCGCCGCCGGCCGGCGTGAGCAGGTTGCCGTTGCTGTCGAAGGTCATGGTGGAGATCGGCGCGCCGGCGTTGACCGTGGCGCCGTCGGCCGCCGCGAACACGTCCCAGGCGTTGTCGCCGGTCTTCACGAAGTAGACGCCCAGCTCGTGCGGATTGCCGAGCGAATCGAAGATCGGGCCCAGCGCGTTCGAGTAGTTGAACGTGTCCGAGTCGGTCGGCGAGAACGGGGTCTTGGCCGGCACGGTGCTGCGCGAGTCGATGTTGAAGGCCGCGTCGATGGCCGAGGTCGGCTTCGGGTTCATGGCGGTGGTCTGCACCTGCAGCGGCGCGGGCGTGCCGCCGTCGAGGCTGCCGGTGGCCGACACCCCGTAGCCAGTCAGGCGCAGGCCGCCCGCGTTGACGATGAAGCCGTCCTTGTCGCGCGTGAACTGGCCATTGCGCGAATACATCACCTCGCCGCTCGGGCTGCTGAGGCGGAAGAAGCCGTCGCCGTTGAGGATCGCGACATCGAGCGGCCGGCTGCTGGTTTGCACCGAGCCCTGCGAGAAGTTCTGCACGATGCCCGAGACGGCGACGCCGAGGCCGACGCGCGAGCCGGCATACACGTCCTGGAACGTGGCCGAGCCGGACTTGAAGCCGACGGTGTTCGAGTTGGCGATGTTGTTGCCGATGACGTCGAGGTTGGCGGCCGCCGCGGACAGCCCGCTGATGCCTTGGGTGAAGCCCATGATCGAATCCTTGTTTCGGTGCGTTGAGAAGCGATGAGAAGAAGAAGAAAAGGAAGTGGCGCCGGCGCGGAGGCTCAGAGGAACATGCGCACGTCGGCCAGGGTGATGCTCTGGCCGGTCATCAGTTCGAGCGTGACGCCGCTCGCGCCCTGCTTGACCGCGGCCACCTGCGAGAACACGAGCGCGGTGGCGTCGACCTTCGCGCCGTTGTTGTCGGCCGCGACGCTGAAGCTGTAGTTGCCCGCGGGCGCCGCGCTGCCGTCGTCGGCCAGGCCGTCCCAGGTCACCGCGTTGACGCCTTCGGCCATGGTGCCGAGCGACAGCGTGCGCACCGTGCGGCCGGCGCCGTCGACGATCTTCACCTCGACGTCGCCGGCGGTGTCGGCCAGCTGCACCGCGAAGGGCACGGCCGCAGGCGCCTCGCCCGCCTTCGGCTCGGTGGTGGCGATGGTGCTGCCGGGCGACAGCACGTTGTAGCCAATGAGCGAGGCCGCCTGCAGCACCTGGTTGGTGCCGGTCTGGTTGACCAGGCCGCTCAGGGTGGCGTTGAGCCGCTCGATGCCGCTCACGGTGCTCATCTGCGCGAGCTGCGAGGTGAGCTCTGCGTTCTCCATCGGGTTGAGCGGGTCCTGGTTGTTGAGCTGCGTCACCAGCAGCTTCAGAAAGCGCTGTTCGCTGCCCGCTTCCGAGACGTTGCCCGCAGTGGGCGCCGCAGTGGCTGCGTTGAGCCCGGAGATGGAAGAGGTGTCGGTGATGGCCATGGAGATTGTTTTTTGGAGGGGCGTACGGTTTACTGGCCGATGCTCAGCGTCTTGACCATCAGCGTCTTGGCGGTGTTGAGCACCTCCACGTTGGCCTGGTAGCTGCGCGAGGCGGAGATCATGTTGGTCATCTCCTCGACCACGTTGACGTTGGGCATGGCGACGTAGCCCTTGGCGTCGGCGTGCGGGTTCTTCGGGTCGAAGACCATCTTGAGTGGCGAGGTGGTGTCCTCCACCACGCCCGCGACCTTCACGCCGCCAATGTCCTGCTGGCCCGAGGGCGCCACTTCGAACACGACCTGCTTTGCGCGGTACGGCTTGCCGTCGGGCCCGGCCACGCTCTCGGCGTTGGCGAGGTTGCTCGCAGTCACGTTCATGCGCTGCGACTGCGCGGCCATGGCGGAACCCGCCACGCTGAAGATGTTCATGGATGCAGTGGGATGGGGCATGGCTTTATTGCGCGGCGGCAAGCAGCGACTTGATCTTGGCGCTGACCACCGTGAGGTTGGCTTCGTAGCGCAGTGCGTTGTCGGCGAAGTTGATGCGCTCGGCGTCCATCTCGACGGTGTTGCCGTCGATGCTCGACTGGCTCGGCACGCGGTAGAGCAGGTCGCCCTCGGGGATCGCCGGCGCGGTGGTGGCCTGCATGTGGCGCGCCGAGGTGGTGGCCATCGGCACCGCGCCGGCTGCGCGGCCCTGCGCCACTGCCTGGTTCAGGCGGCTCGCAAAAGCGAAGTCCCGTGCCTTGT
>CAMLCW010000261.1 GCA_946478645.1 uncultured Variovorax sp. | reverse complement strand
TCGACGCCGTACTTCACGCGCACCACGCGCTCGCCCTTCTTGAGCAGGCTCGCGATCCAGGGCTTGATGCGGCGCTGGCGCTCGAGCTGGCACTCGCCCTCGGCGATCACCACCTTCAGGCCGTTGAAGTTGCTCGTGAGCGCATCGGTCAGCGTCTTGCGCATGCGCTCCACGTCGTAGGTGGTCACGGTGCGCAGCCACTGCACGCCCAGGCCCTTGAGCGTCGATTCGATGGTCTGGTTCTTGTCGACCAGGCTCTGCTGCTTGTCGACCGCGCGCTCCTTCACCTCGTCGTCGGGCGTGGAGATGATGTCCTGCGTGCCGGTGGCCGAGGTGTAGCCGTTCTTGAAGATCACGAGCACCGCGTCGTCGCCGTTGAACAGCGCGCTCTGCACGCCCGTGAGCAGGCCGTTGTGCCAGAAGCCGCCGTCACCCATGATCGACAGCGTGCGCCGGTTCATCATCGGCGCCACGCCGGCGCGGCTCGCGAGGCTCATGCCGTAGCCGAGGATCGAGTGCCCCATCGAGAACGGCTCGAAGGTGCCGAAGGCATGGCAGCCGATGTCGGCCGCGATGTGCACCGGCCCGGTCTCCTGCTGCGCGAGCTTGAGCGCCGAGAACACCGGCCGCTCGGGGCAGCCCACGCAGAAGCTCGGCGGCCGCGCGGGCAGCGGCGTGTCGAGCTGGCGCGTGACGGCCTCGCGGCGTGCGCGGTTGCCGGCCAGCCATGCCCCGGCCGACGAGGCCGCCTCGCTCGCGCCGATGTATTGCGCGGCGAAGCTGCCGATGCCGCCCGACAGCACCTCGACGCCGTATTCGCCCGCCGCGGGCAGCATGTCCTTGCCATGCAGCGGCGTCTGGATGTCGCGCCGGCGCAGCAAGGTCGCGATGTCCTGCTCGATGTACTCGGGCTGGCCTTCTTCGACCACCAGCACCGCGCGCTTGCCGACGCAGAAGTCGGCCACCTGCTCGGGCACCAGCGGATAGGTCACGTTGAGCACCAGGATCGGAATGTCGGTCTCGCCGAAGGCATCGGCCAGCCCCTGCTGCTGCAGGCTGCGCACCAGCGCGTTGTAGAGTCCGCCCTGCACCACGATGCCGAGGTCGGTGTGGCGCCGGCCCGGCATGAGCTCGTTCAAACCCTGCTCGACGATCTGCCGGCGCGCGGCCGGAATGCGTTCGTCGCCCTTGAGCTTCTCGTGGCGGAAGGTCACGGGCGGATGCGCGAGCCGCATGTAGTCGAAGCTCGCGGGCTCGCTCATCAGCGCGCGCGTCGAGACCGCGGGCGCGACGTTGTCCTTGCATTCGAAGCTGCCGCGCACATGGCAGGTGCGGATGCGCAGCTCCATGAGGCAGGGCATGTTCGAGGCCTCCGACAGCCGGAAGCCCTCTTCGACCATGCGCACCATCACGCCCAGGTCGGGCCGCGGATCGAGCAGGCACATGCTCGACTTGAGCGCGTAGGCGTGCGTGCGCTCCTGGATCACGCTCGCGCCTTCGCCATAGTCTTCGCCCACCACGATCAGCACGCCGCCCGTGACGCCGGGCGACGAAAGGTTGGAGAGCGCATCGGCCGCCACGTTGGTGCCGACGATCGACTTCCACGTCACCGCGCCGCGCAGCGGATAGTGGATCGAGGCGCCGAGCATCGCCGCGGCCGAGGCCTCGTTGGAGCAGGCCTCGACGTGCACGCCGAGCTCTTCCATGTAGTCCTTGCCCTGCACCATCACGTCGAGCAGGTGCGAAACGGGCGCGCCCTGGTAGCCGCCGACATAGGACACGCCCGACTGCAGCAGGCCCTTGGTGATCGCGAGGATGCCCTCGCCGTGAAAGGTGTCGCCGGCGCCCAGGCGCAGCAGCTGCACTTCTTTGCTGAATGAGACTTCCAAGAGATTCGGCTCCGTGGGTGGTTGTTGTCTTGTCGTGCCTGCGGTAGTTCCGCGCAGCAGGCGAGAGTTTGCAAAGACGGCGCCAAGTCTTCAATCCAATGAGGGAGCTAAGTAATATGCATGCCATGCATATCGAATCCATGGACCTGAACCTGCTGCGACTCTTCGACGCTGTCTACCGCGCGCGCAGCGTGAGCCGCGCGGCCGAAGAACTGGGGCTCACGCAGCCGGCCGCGAGCCACGGGCTCGGGCGCCTGCGCCTGCTGCTGAAGGACGCGCTGTTCACGCGCGCGCCGGGCGGCGTGGCACCCACGCCGCGCGCCGATCGGCTGGCCGCGGCGGTGCAGGCGGCGCTCAACACGCTGGAGGAGGCGCTCAGCGAGCCCGACCGCTTCGAGCCGCAGGCCTCGCGCAAGACCTTCCGCATCCACATGAGCGACATCGGCGAAGGCCGCTTCCTGCCCGTGCTGATGGCACGCCTCGGCGCGCTCGCGCCGGGCGTGCGGCTCGAGACGCTGCCGCTTGCGCCGACGGAGATCGCGGCGGCGCTCGACAGCGGCCGCATCGACTTCGCCTTCGGTTTCCTGCCGCAGGTGCGCGACACCCAGCGCAGGCATCTGCTGAAGGACCGCTACATCGTGCTGCTGCGCAAGGGCCATCCGTTTGCACGCGGGCGGCGCAGCAGCGAGGCGCTGATCGAGGCGCTGCAGGGGCTCGAGTACGTGGCGGTGCGCACGCATGCCGAGACGCTGCGCATCCTGCAATTGCTCAACCTCGAGGAGCGGGTGCGGCTCACCACCGAGCACTTCATGGTGCTGCCCGCGATCGTGCGCGCCACCGACCTCGCGGTGGTGATGCCGCGCAACATCGCGCGCGGCTTTGCCGAGGAGGGCGGCTACGCGATCGTCGAGCCGGCGTTTCCGCTGCGCGATTTCACGGTGTCGCTGCACTGGAGCCGGCGCTTCGAGGGCGATCCGGCGAACCGGTGGCTGCGCGAGGTGATCACGGGGCTGTTCGCCGAAGGCGGCTGAGGCGCGGGCGTCAGGCGCCTGGTTTTGCGCTGCCGCGCTCGATGTTCGCTTCGGTAATGCCCAACAGCGCTTCCATCGCCCGCCGCGCCTCCGCCGGCTTGCGCGCCCAGATGGCCTCGAGCACCGCGCGGTGCAACGGCAGGCTCTTGCGCGGCGCGCCGGGCTGCCGCGTGGAGAGCTCGAACGAAATGCGCAGCGCCGCCTCGATGGTGGCGCCGAAGGCGACGAGGAACGGGTTGCCCGTGGCGTTGAGGATCGCGCGGTGGAACTCGAGGTCGGGGCCGGCGTAGGCGACGGCATCCATGCCGGCCGCGTCCATGCCGCGGTACGCACGCTCGATGGCGGCGATCGCGGCATCGGGCGCCGTGGCCGCCGCGAGTTCGCAGGCCGCGGGTTCGACGATGCGGCGCAACTGCATCAGGTGCTGCGCCATCTGCACGCGGTCCTGGCCCGACCAGGTCCAGCGCAGCACGTCCTCGTCGAGCATGTTCCATTGGGTGCGCGGCAGCACGCGCGTGCCGGCCTTCTGGCGCGAGGCGATCAGCCCCTTGGCCTTGAGCCGCGTCAGCGCCTCGCGCACCGAGGTGCGCGCCACGCCGAGTGCATCGGCCAGTTCCAGCTCGGTCGGCAGCGCCGCACCGTTGTCCCATTCGCCGGCGATCACGCGGCGCGCGAGCGCCTCGGTCACGGCCAAAGGGCCGCGTCTGGCCGCGGTGGGCAAGGATGCATCTGGTTTGTTCAAGTCGGACATATTTATGGCTGCATCGAGCCTATCCGAGGCGTGAATGCGCAAAAGCAAGGGTTTTCCAGAACTAAATCTGATTTATATGTCTGTCATATTCGCCAGAACACTTGAATCAGGAGACCCCTCGATGACATCCGCACTGCGTCACGCCGCACTCGCTCTCGCCACGGCCGCTCTGGCCGCCGTTCCCGCACTCGCCACCGCGCAGGCCGCGCCCGCGGTCTATCCGCAGAAGCCGGTCGTGCTCGTGGTGCCGCAGCCGCCGGGCGGGGCGGCCGACCAGTTCGCGCGCCCCTTTGCCCAACTGCTGTCGCAACGGCTCGGCCAGCCGGTGGTGGTCGACAACCGGCCCGGCGCCAACGGCAACATCGCGGCCGCCTACGTCGCGCGCAACCAGCCGGCCGACGGCTACACAGTCTTCTTCGGCTCGATCAGCACGCTGGCCGTGAACCCGCACCTCTACAAATCGACGGGCTTCGATCCGCTGAAGGACTTCCAGCCGATCACGCTGACCAACCAGACGCCCAATGTGCTGGTGGTGGGCGCGAGCACCCCGTACAAGACCGTGGCCGACGTGGTCGCTGCCGCGAAGAAGGAACCCGGCGCGCTGAGCTTCGGCTCGGCGGGCAACGGCAACACGATGCACCTCACGGGCCTGCAGTTCGAAGCCAGCACCGGCACCAAGCTGATCCACGTGCCGTACAAGGGCGGCCCGGCCGCGCTCAACGACGTGATGGGCGGGCAGATCCCGATGATGTTCCACAACCTCTCGGCCGTGCTGGGCCAGGAGAAGGGCGGCCGCGTGCGCGTGCTGGCCGTGGCCGACACGCAGCGCTCGAAGCTGCTGCCGAACGTGCCGACCATGGCCGAGGCCGGCGCGCCCGGCGTGGTGCAGCTCGCCTGGAGCGGCATGCTCGTGCGTGCGGGCACGCCCGCGCCGGTGGTCGAGCGGCTGCACAAGGAAATGCTCGAGATCCTCAAGGACCCGGCATTCCGCAAGCCGCTCGAGGCGCAGGGCTTCGACGTGCTGTCGTCGACGCCGCAAGGCTTCTCGGAGCGGCTGAAGGCCGACTTCGCCAAGATGGGCGCGGTCGTCAAGGCCGGCAACGTGCAGATCGACTGACGTATTTCTCCCTCCCCCGCCGGGGGAGGGCAGGGGTGGGGGCGGGCGGCGTTCAGAATGGCGCTGCGCCACACGCAGGCGCCGCATGCCCCCATCCCAACCTTCCCCCGGAGGGGGAAGGGGCAAGACACAACGGAGCCACTACAACATGCCCGCACGCAACACCTTCAAGCACGCCCTCGCGGCGAAGATCCCGCAGATCGGCCTCTGGTCGACGCTGCCCGACCCGTTCATCTCCGAACTGCTCGCCGGCGCCGGCTTCGACTGGATGCTGCTCGACGCCGAGCACACGCCCGGCGACCCGACGACGATGCTGCGCCAGCTGCAGGCGGTGCAGGCCGAGCGCGACCGGCCCACGAGCGCCGTGGTGCGCCCGCCCTGGAACGACCCGGTGCTGATCAAGCAGTACCTCGACATCGGCGCGCAGACGCTGCTGCTGCCCTTCGTGCAGACGCGCGAGGAAGCCGAGGCCGCCGTGGCCGCCACGCGCTATCCGCCGAACGGCATCCGCGGCATGGGCGGCACGGTGCGCGCCTCGCGCTTCGGCCGCGACACCAAGTACGTGGCCGAGGCCTCGAACGAGATCTGCGTGCTGGTGCAGGTCGAGACTGCCGAGGCACTCGAGCAGCTCGAGGCGATCGCCAATGTCGACGGCGTCGACGGTGTCTTCATCGGCCCCGGCGACCTGTCGGCCAGCATGGGCGTGGCCGGCCAGGTCAACCATCCCACCGTGCGCGCCGCGATCGACAAGGCCGTCGCGCGCATCCTGGCCTGCGGCAAGGCGCCCGGCATCCTCATGAACGACGAAGCGCGCGCGCAGGAACTGCTCGACCTCGGTGCGCTCTTCGTGGCCGTGGCCAACGACCAGGTGCTGCTGCGCAAGACCGCCGACGAGGTGGCCGCGCGCTTCCGCCAGCGCGGCGCGCCGCCGGCGCCAGCCACGCCGCCCGCTCCCGCCACTTACTGATCCAAAAGAAACGACCCGCATGTCCACCGAAAGCGCCCGCCCCCCGACGACGACGACGAAGCACAACAAGACCATCGACGAACTGCGCAGCCAGCGCTGGTTCGCGAGCGACGACATCCGCGGCTTCGCGCACCGCCAGCGCATGCAGCAGCAAGGCCTCGCGCGCGAGGAGTTCATGGGCCGCCCGGTGATCGGCATCATCAACACCTGGAGCGAGCTCTCGCCGTGCCATGCGCACCTGCGCGAGCGTGCCGAGGCCGTCAAGCGCGGCGTGCTGCAGGCCGGCGGCTATCCGCTCGAGCTGCCCGCGCTGAGCCTCGGCGAGGTTATGGTCAAGCCCACCACCATGATCTACCGCAACCTGCTCGCGATCGAATGCGAGGAGCTGCTGCGCAGCCTGCCGCTCGACGGCGCGGTGCTCATGGGCGGCTGCGACAAGACCACGCCCGGGCTCATCATGGGCGCGCTGTCGATGGACATCCCGGCCATCTACCTGCCGGCCGGCCCGATGCTCAACGACCGCTACAAGGGCCAGGCCGTGGGCGCGGGCACGCACACGAAAAAGTTCTGGGCCGAGCGCACCATCGGCAACGTGGGCGAGGCCGAGTGGATCAAGCTCGAGTCGCACATGACGCGCACGCCCGGCACCTGCAACACCATGGGCACGGCCAGCACCATGACGGCGATCGCCGAGGCGATGGGCTTCTCGCTGCCGGGCGCCATGAGCATTCCCGCCGTCGATTCGGAACACAGCCGCATGGCGTGGCGCTGCGGCGAGCGCATCGTCTCGATGGTGTGGGAAGACTGGAGGCCTTCGCGCTTCGTCACCAAGGCGTCGTTCGTCAATGCCGTCACCGCCTACATGGCGCTCGGCGGCTCGACCAACGCGGCGGTGCACCTGCCCGCGATGGCGGGGCGCGCGGGCATCGAACTCACCATCGACGAGCTCGACGCGATCGCGCGCCGCGTGCCGGTCATCGCCAATCTCTATCCGTCGGGCGAGAAGCTGATGGAAGACTTTCATTACGCGGGCGGCCTGCCCGCCGTGCTGAACAAGATCGCGGCCCACCTCGACCTGTCGGCGCGCACCGTCACCGGCCGTACGCTGGGCGAAGACATCGCGGGCCGCGAGGGCGAGGACGACGGCACCATCCTCGACACCGCCACGCCGCTCAAGCAGGGCACGCCCGAATGCCCGGAGGCCGGCATCGCGCTCGCGGTGCTGCGCGGCAACCTGTGCCCCGACGGCGCGGTCATCAAGCCGTCGGCGGCGACGCCCGAACTGCTGCGGCACACGGGCCGCGCGCTGGTGTTCGACTCCAATGCCGAGATGCTCGCGGCCATGGCCGACGAGAACCTCGACTGCGATGCGTCGACCGTGCTGGTGCTGCGCAACGGCGGGCCGGTCGGCGGGCCCGGCATGCCCGAATGGGGCAACCTGCCGATCCCGAAGAAGCTGCTGCGGGAAGGCGTGCGCGACATGCTGCGCATTTCCGATTCGCGCATGAGCGGCACGCACTACGGCACCTGCGTGCTGCACGTG
>CAMLCW010000260.1 GCA_946478645.1 uncultured Variovorax sp. | reverse complement strand
GACGTTGGCCACCGGGCAGCCGAAGCGCGGCTTGCCGCGCACCAGCGGCAGCTTGTCGATCTTCTGCCGGCGCAGCTTGGCCAGCGCGGCATCGCCGAGTTGGTCGGGGCCGATGTCGGCGACCACGGCGCTCAGGTCGCGCAGGCGGCCTTCGTCATCAATGAGGCCGGGCTTCTCCTTGCCGGGATTGCCATAGCGAACGAGTTTCATGCTGTCCTTTCTTGGGGAGTCGAAAAATCAATAGGTCGAGCGGCCGCCGGAGAGGTCGAAGACCGCACCGGTGGCGAACGAACAATCCTCGGTGCAAAGCCAGCCGACCATCGCGGCCACCTCTTCCACCGTGCCGAAGCGGCCCATCGGTATCTTGGAGAGCATGAAGGCGATGTGCTCGGGCGTCATCTGCTCGAAGATGGCCGTCTTGACCGCGGCCGGCGTCACGCAGTTGACGCGGATGCCGGTGTCGGCCAGTTCCTTGCCCAGCGATTTGGTCAGCGCGATCACCGCGGCCTTGCTGGCACTGTAGGCGCTGGCGTTGGGGTTGCCTTCCTTGCCGGCCACGGAGGCGATGTTGACGATGCGGCCGTAGCCCTGGCTGCGCATCTGCGCCACCACTTCGCGGCAGCAGAGGAACACGCCGTTGATGTTGACTTCCATCACCTGGCGCCAGTCGTCGACGGGATAGTCCCAGAGCTTGGTGTTCGGACCCGTGATGCCGGCGCTGTTGACCAGGGCATCGATGCGCGGCGAATGCGCGAGCGTGTCGGCCAGCGCCCGGACCACGGAATCGTGTTCGGCCACGTCCACGCGCACTGCGAAGGCCTTCGGGCCCAGCGCGGCGGCGGCCTTGGCGGCGGCGGCTTCGTCGCGGTCCCACAGCGTGACGCTGCCGCCCGAGGCGAGCAAGCGTTCTGCAATGCCGTAGCCCAGGCCTGTCGCGCCGCCGGTCACCACCGCATGGCGGCCGTCGAAGTCGAGCCGGTTCATATCGTGATGCCCCCGTCGACGGTGAAGGCCTGGCCGGTGGCGAACACCGACTCGTCGCTCGCGAGGAACACCACGACGGGCGCGATCTCCTCGGCCTGCGCGAGCCGCCCCATGGGCTGGCGCGCGATGAATGCCAGGCGCGCGGCCTCGGGGTCGGCGTTGGCATTGATGCGTTCGCCGAGCGAAGGCGTGTCGACCGTGCCGGGGCACACCGCATTGCAGCGGATGCCGCGCGCCACGAAGTCGGCCGCCACGCTCTTGGTGAGGCCGAGCACCGCGGCCTTGGTGGTGCCGTAGACGAAGCGGTTGGGCAGGCCCTTCATGCTCGAGCAGACGCTCGCCATGTTGATGATGCTGCCGCGCCCGGCTGCCAGCATGCCGGGCAGCGCGGCCTGGATGGTCCAGTACTGCGCGCGCACGTTGAGCTGGAACGCGAACTCGAGGTCGCGGTCGGTGGCATCGAGCACGGTGCCGTTGTGCACCACGCCCGCGCAGTTGAACAGCACGTCGAGCGCGGGCACGCGCGCGAAGAAGGCGTCGATCGCGGCCTTGTCGAGCACGTCGAGCCTGGCGGTGCGCACGTTGGCGACGCCCGCGTAGCGCTCCAGCAGCGCCTCGTTGACATCGGTCGCCCAGACCTCTGCGCCTTCGGCCGCCATCGCGAGCACGCTCGCGCGGCCGATGCCCTGCCCGGCGGCCGTGACCAGCGCGGTCTTGCCCTTGAGTCTCATGCATGTCTCCTTGAATGGAAAAGTGGTGCACCGGCAGGGCGGTTCAGGGTTTGGCCCGATGGCGACGGCGCAGTGCAGCCCGTATTCTGAATTGGCCTTACCACTTGTCCAATTCAGGACAACCCTTAACCGCCCACCGTGCCGCTCCAGACCGTCGAACCCCAGCGCCTGTACCGCCAGATCGCCGACCAGCTGCGCGCGCTGATCGGCCAGGGCGAATTCGCCGTGGGCGCGCGGCTGCCGGCCGAGCGCGACCTGGCCAAGCAGCTGGGCGTGAGCCGGCCGTCGGTGCGCGAGGCGCTGATCGCGCTCGAGGTCGAGGGCTGGGTCGAGGTGCGCACCGGTTCGGGCGTGTACGTGCTCGACCGCGCCCATCGCGCGAGCAAGCCGGTCGCGCCCACCGAATGGGGCCCGCTCGAGCTGATCCGCGCGCGCCGCGTGATCGAGGGCGAGACCGCCGCCATCGCCGCGGTCCAGGGCAAGCGCAAGGACGTCGACGCGATGAGCCGCGCGATCAGGACGATGCGCGAGCTCGCCGACCGCGAGGTGCTGCCGCTCGACGGCGACCGCGCGTTCCACCTGGCCATCGTCGGCGCCAGCGGCAACGCGGTGCTGGTCGAGACGGTGCAGAGCTTCTGGGACTCGCGCAATGGCCCGATCTTCACGCGGCTGGGCGGCTATTTCGAGACCGTGGCCTCGTGGCGTTCGGCGATCGCCGAGCACGAGGCGATCCGCGACGCGATCGCCGCCCACGACGCCGACGCCGCTCGCGCTGCGATGCACGCCCACATGGACAACTCACACCACCGATTCAGCGCGAGCTGGCGCCGCGCGAAAGCCTCCTGACCCGCCAGCACATTCCTCATTCCCTAACGGAGACAACCCGATGAACAGCAAACGCCACATCCTCAAAGCCATTGCCGCCTGCGCCCTGGCCGCCACCGCGCTCGGCACGGCCGGCCTCGCCACCGCGCAGACCAAGCTCAAGTGGGCCCATGTGTACGAAACCTCGGAGCCGTTCCACAAGTACTCGGTGTGGGCCGCCGAAGAGATCAAGAAGCGCACCAACGGCAAGTACGACATCCAGGTGTTTCCGGCATCGAGCCTGGGCAAGGAAGCCGACATCAACCAGGGGCTGACGCTCGGCACGGTCGACATCATCCTGTCGGGCGCGAGCTTCGCGGGGCGCAGCTATCCGCCGCTCGCGGTCTCGTACTTCCCGTTCATCTTCCGCGACGCCGAGCACCAGCTGAAGTACGCCAAGAGCGACGTCTTCAAGGAGCTCGCCAAGGGCTACGACGACAAGACGGGCAACCACATCACGGCCCTCAACTACTACGGCGCGCGCCACGTCACCTCGAACGCAGCCCGCCCGGTGGCCAAGCCCGAAGACATGAAGGGCCTGAAGATCCGCGTGCCCGATGCACCGGCCTACCTGGCCTTCCCCAAGGCGCTGGGCGCCAACGCCACGCCGATCGCCTTCGCCGAGGTCTACCTCGCGCTGCAGAACAACACGGTCGACGCGCAGGAGAACCCGCTGCCGACCATCGAGGCGAAGAAGTTCTTCGAGGTGCAGAAGAACATCTCGCTGACGGGCCACATCGTCGACTCGCTGCTGACCATCGTCTCGGGCCAAACCTGGGGCAAGCTGTCGGCCGACGAGAAGAAGATCTTCAGCGACGTGATGCAGGAAGCCGCCGAGAAGACCGGGCGCGAGGTGATCGCGTCTGAAACGCGCCTGGTGGAAGAGTTCAAGAAGAAGGGCCTCAACGTGATCACGGTCGACAAGGCCGCGTTCCGCGAAGCGGTGCTCAAGAACACCAAGCCGACCGAGCACGGCTACCGCCAGCAGGACTACGACCGCATTTCGAACATCAAGTGAGCCACGGCCGAGCCCCCAGGAGATTGCGTTGACTGCAGAACAGAAGATCATCGACGACGACGGCCACTTCCATGCGGAAGACGAGGTCGTCGACCTTTCCGACACCATCGCCGAGGGCTGGATCGCGCTCGCGATCTTCTGGGCGCTCGGGCTCACCGTGTTCTACCAGTTCGTCACGCGCTACGTGATGAACGACTCGGCCGCCTGGACCGAGGAGGTGGCGCGCTACATGCTGATCGGCGTGGTGTTCATCGGGGCGGCGGTCGGCGTGGCGAAGAACAACCAGATCCAGGTCGACTTCTTCTACCGCCACATGCCCGCGGCCATGGGACGCTGGCTCTCTCGCGCGGTCGACGTGCTGCGCACGGCCTTCTTCGCCGCCGCCGTGGTCATGACGGTGCAGATGATGCTGAAGATCGGCAGCAACACCCGCATGACGATCGTCGATGCGCCGATGAACATCGTCTACGCGCTGTGCCTGTTCGGGTTCGCGGCGATGACGTGGCGCTCGGTCCAGGTGATGCGCATCCACTGGAAGCGCGGCTACAGCGTGCTCGAGCGCCCCGAATCCACGCTCGCGGACCGGTGAGACATCCCCAGAGAACACGCGCATGCTGAAAATATTCTTCCTGATCTTCATGGCGGGCGGCATTCCGGTGGCCGTGGCCATGGCCGGCGCCTCGCTCGCCTACATCCTCGTGAGCGGCAACTTGCCGCCTTTCGTAGTGATCCACCGCATGGTGAGCGGCATCGACAGCTTTCCGCTGCTGGCGGTGCCCTTCTTCATCCTGGCGGGCAACCTGATGAACAACGCGGGCATCACCACCCGCATCTACAACTTCGCGCTCGCGCTCGTGGGTTGGCTCAAGGGCGGCCTGGGCCATGTGAACGTGCTCGGCTCGGTGATCTTCGCGGGCATGAGCGGCACGGCCATCGCCGATGCCGCGGGCCTCGGCACGATCGAGATCAAGGCCATGAAGGAGCACGGCTATTCGACCGAATTCGCGGTCGGCGTGACCGCGGCCTCGGCCACGCTCGGACCGATCATCCCGCCGAGCCTGCCGTTCGTGATCTACGGAATGATGGCCAACGTGTCGGTGGGGGCGCTGTTCCTCGCGGGCATCCTGCCGGGCGTGCTGCTGGCCATATTGATGATGCTGACGGTGGCCTACTTCGCGCACCGCAACGGCTGGGGCGGCGATATCAAGTTCTCCAGCACGCGCTTCTTCAAGGCCATGTGCGAACTGGCCGTGGTGGTCGGCTGGCCGCTCATGCTGTGGCTGCTGGTGGCCAAGCTGGGCACGCCGCCGCAGCTCACGGTGTTCGCGGGCCTGGCGTCGCTGTTCGTGCTCGACCGCATCTTCCGCTTCGAGGCGCTGCTGCCCATCATGACGCCCGTGCTGCTGATCGGCGGCATGAGCACGGGCCTTTTCACGCCGACCGAAGGCGCCATCGCGGCCTGCGTGTGGGCCATGATCCTCGGCTTCGGCTGGTACAAGACGCTGTCGTGGAAGATGTTCGTCAAGGTCTGCCTCGACACCATCGAGACCACGTCGACCGTGCTGTTCATCGTGGCGGCCGCGTCGATCTTCGGCTGGATGCTCACCGCCACCGGCGTGACCACCGACATCGCGAGCTGGGTGCTCGGCTTCACCAAGGAGGCTTGGGTGTTCCTGCTGCTGGCCAACCTGCTGATGCTGTTCGTGGGCTGCTTCCTCGAGCCCACGGCCGCGATCACCATCCTGGTGCCGATCCTGCTGCCCATTGCCATCCAGCTGGGCGTGGACCCGATTCACTTCGGCCTGGTGATGGTGCTGAACCTGATGATCGGGCTCTTGCATCCGCCGATGGGCATGGTGCTGTTCGTGCTCGCGCGCGTCGCGGGCCTGAGCTTCGAGCGCACGACGATGGCGATCCTGCCGTGGCTGGTGCCGCTGCTGCTGGCGCTGGCGGCGATCACCTACCTGCCGTCGATGGTTCTCTGGCTGCCGAAAATGTTCTTCTAGTCCCACACCACAACGAGTTCCACGATGAATCCCTTCATTCGCCTTCATGCGGCCGACGACGTCGTGATCGCGCGCAGCCAGCTGGTCGGCGGCGCCACGGTCGAGGGCGTGACCGTGCGCGGCCTGATTCCCGCGGGCCACAAGGTGGCGGCGCGCGCCATCGGCGCGGGCGAGCCGGTGCGCCGCTACAACCAGATCATCGGCTTCGCGAGCAAGCCCATCGGGCCCGGCGAGCACGTGCACACGCACAACCTCGACATGGGCCCCGACAAGGGCGACTTCGAACGCGACTACGCCTTCGGTGCGGACGTGAAGCCTGCGCCCGCGAAGCGCGAGGCGACTTTCATGGGCATCCGCCGCGCGGACGGCCGCGTCGCCACGCGCAACTACATCGGCGTGCTGACGAGCGTGAACTGCTCGGCCACCGCGGCGCGCGCCATCGCCGACCACTTCTCGCGCCGGACCAACCCCGCGGCGCTGGCGGACTATCCGAATGTCGACGGCGTGGTGGCGCTCACGCACGGCACGGGCTGCGGCATGGACACGCAGGGCATGGGCATGCAGATCCTCGAGCGCACGCTCACGGGCTATGCCACGCATCCGAACTTTGCGGGGGTGCTGGTGGTGGGCCTGGGCTGCGAGGCGAACCAGATCAACGCCTGGCTCGCGACCGGCCACCTGGCCGAGGGCGAGAACTTCCGCACCTTCAACATCCAGGACACCGGCGGCACGCGCAAGACGGTCGACAAGGGCATCGCGCTGATCCAGGAGATGCTGCCTCGCGCCAACGCGGTGAAGCGCGAGCCCTGCAGCGCGGCGCACATCACGATCGGGCTGCAGTGCGGCGGCTCGGACGGCTATTCAGGCATCAGCGCCAACCCCGCGCTGGGCGCCGCGGTCGATCTGCTGGTGGCGCACGGCGGCACGGCCATCCTGAGCGAGACGCCCGAGGTCTACGGCGCCGAGCACCTGCTCACGCGCCGCGCGGTGCGGCACGAGGTGGGGCAGAAGCTTGTCGAGCGCATCAAGTGGTGGGAGCACTACACCGAGATCAACCAGGGCGAGATGAACAACAACCCCTCGCCAGGGAACAAGGCGGGCGGCCTCACGACCATCCTCGAGAAATCGCTCGGCGCCGTGGCCAAGGGCGGCACCAGCAACCTCGAGGCGGTGTACGAATACGCGGAGCCGGTCGCGGCGCACGGCTTCGTCTACATGGACACGCCGGGCTACGACCCGGTGAGCGCCACCGGCCAAGTGGCGGGCGGCGCGAACATCATCTGCTTCACGACGGGGCGCGGCTCGGCCTACGGCTGCGCGCCCTCGCCGTCGCTCAAGCTCGCGACCAACTCGGCGCTGTGGCAGCGGCAGGAAGAAGACATGGACATCAACTGCGGAGAGATCGTCGACGGCACGAGCTCGATCCAGGAGATGGGCCAGCGCATCTTCGAACTGGTGCTGGCAACGGCGTCGGGTGAGCCGTCGAAGAGCGAAAAGCATGGCTACGGCCAAAACGAATTCGTCCCATGGCAAGTCGGCGCGGTGATGTAGCCCACCCCCGAAGCTGCGCACTTCGTGTCGCCGCCTCCCCCTCAAGGGGGCAACACCTGCGGCCCGGCAAAGCCGGTTCCGCGGTGTTCTTGGCCCACCCCCGAAGCGGCTCACTTCGTGTAGCCGCCTCCCCCTCAAGGGGGCA
>CAMLCW010000259.1 GCA_946478645.1 uncultured Variovorax sp. | reverse complement strand
TGGTGGTGGCGACGGCGGTTTCCGCAGCCCCTACGGTGCCGGCCCCCGCGGCGGCGGCCGCTCGGGCGGCGGTGGCGGCTACGGCGGCGGCGGCAACGGCGGCTACTGAGTCCTGCACCCACGGACACGAAAAGAAAAAGGCTCCCCGGGAGCCTTTTTTGTTGCCTGCGGTCAGCGCTCGCCGCTGCGCTTCTTGCGGCCGCGGCCCTGCACTGCGCGGTCGAACAGCGCATTCGGCACCATGCGCATGAGCTTGGCAACGACGCCCATCTGCCAGGGAATCACGCGGTAGCTGGTGCCGGCCTCGATGGCGCGCAGCGCCTGCGCTGCGAAGTCCTCGGCCTGCATGAGGAACGGCATGCCGTACCGGTTGCCGCGCGTCAGCGGCGTGTCGATGTAGCCCGGGCAGATCGTCACGACCTTGACGCCGCTCCCGTGCAACTCGCCGCGCAGGCTTTCGCAGTAGGCCACCACGCCGGCCTTGCTCGCGCAATAGGCGCCGTGGCCCGGCAGCCCGCGAATCGCCGCCACGCTCGCAATGCCGACGAGCCGTCCGCTGCCGCGCTGGCGCATGGCGGCGGCGAACGGATGGAAGGTGGCCATCAGGCCCACGTTGTTGGTCGCGAAGGTGCGTTCCATCACCTCGATGTCTTCGCGCTCGGCGGTGTCGATGCCCACGCTGATGCCGGCATTGGCAATCACCACGTCGGGCAGGCCCTGCTGGGCGATGCAGGCTTGGCCCGCGGCGACGATGCTGTCGGCCTGCGCCACGTCGGCGCCATAGATGCGGTAGCGCGACGGATCGAGCCCGCGCGCAACGGCCCAGGCCTCGATCTCGGCCGTGCGCCGCGCCACCAGCGCGAGCCGGTAGCCTGCGTCGAAGAAGGAGGCGGCCAGGGCCTGGCCGATGCCGCTCGAGGCGCCGGTGATGAAGACGAGCGGTGCTGCTGCGGTGCCCATGATGCCTTCGGCGCCGGCCTCGTTCAGCGCGCCTTGCCCTTGGCCGCCGAGGGCACGAGCACGCCGTGCACGCGGCCGGTCAGGTTGGCGACGCCGCTGAGGTTGTCGTAGTCGAGGTTGTCGGCGGTGAACCGATCGGTGCCGCGGATCAGCGTGACGGGCTTGTTCGAGGTGACCCGCTCGGTGTCGAGGTATGCATGCAGGAACTCGCCGCGGAACTCGAGCCGCGGCGTGGTCTTGCCGTTGGGCTGCACGGCCGGGTCGCGAATGACGATCGCATTGCCGAACAACTGGATCTCGCTCGCGTCGGAATTCGACAGCCCGCGATTGGCGGTGGCGCGCGTAGTGAAGCCCTGCGGCGAGACCGAGCGCAGGCGCAGCTCGTCGACCTCGATGGTGTCGGTGTCGGGGTAGTGCCGGCCTTCCTTGCCGTGGAGCTCGCTGCGCAGGTCGCCGTTGGGCAGGTAGTTCTTGATCACGAAGCCGCGCATGAAGTAGTCGGGCTCGTGCGTGGGCGCGACCTTGGCGGTGGGCTCGAGCAGCTTGGGCGCATTGCGCACCAGCCAGTAGGTGCCGAGCGCGACGGCGGCGGTCAGGATGATCGGCAGGTAGATGGTGGCGCGGTCGAGCCCGTCGCGCAGCAGGTCCCAGGCCCGTTTCATGGTGCCGGGCCCCGCGCGGCGTCGAGCAGGCGCCGGTACTGGCCGCAAGCGGTCAGCAGCAGGTCGCAGAATTCGCGCGCCGCACCTTCGCCGCCGCGCGCGCGCGTGACGTAGTTCGCGGTGTGGCGGACCTCGGCGTGCGCGTTGGCCGGTGCCGCCGCGAAGCCGGCGCGCGCGAGCACCGGCAGGTCGGGCCAGTCGTCGCCGATGGCCGCGGCCTGCGCCCAGTCGAAGCCCAGCTGGGCGAGCATGGCTTCGGCCGCGGGCAGCTTGTCTTCGGTGCCGTAGCGCACGTGCTCGATGCCGAGCGCCTCGAGCCGCACGCGCAGCGGCTTGGAGTCGCGCCCGGTGATGACCGCGGGCGTGATGCCGGCCATGCGCAGCAGCTTGAGGCCGTAGCCGTCGAGGATGCTGAAGCGCTTGAGGGTTTCGCCGTGCTCGGTGAAATAGACGCCGCCGTCGGTCAGCACGCCGTCGATGTCGAAAAACGCGATGCGCACGTCCTGCGCGGCAAGCAAGGTCTCGGGCTGGAAGTCGATCGGCATCAGATGACCTTCGCGCGCATCAGGTCGTTGATGCTGAGCGCGCCGATCAGGAGCCCCGACGGATCGACGATGAGCACGCTGGTGATGCGGTGCTCCTCCATCAGTTCGGCCGCCTCGGCGGCGAGCGCGTCGGCACGCAGCGTGCGCGGGCCGGGGTGCATCACGTCGGCCGCGGTGAGGCCGCGCAGGTCGCCGCCGGTCTCGACCTGGCGGCGCAGGTCGCCGTCGGTGAAGATGCCGATGGCACGGCCGTTTGCATCGACCACCGCGGTCGCGCCCAGTCCCTTGGCGCTCATCTCGCGCATCAGCTCGCTGAGGGTGGCCGTGGGCGGCACGCGCGGCACATCGTCGCCCGAGCGCATGACGTCGCTCACATGGGTGAGCAGCTTTCGGCCGAGCGCGCCGCCCGGATGCGAACGCGCGAAGTCTTCGGAACCGAAGCCGCGTGCGTCGAGCAGCGCCACGGCCAGCGCATCGCCCATGGCCATCTGGGCCGTGGTGCTTGCCGTCGGCGCGAGGTTGAGCGGGCAGGCTTCCTTGGCCACGCCGGCGTCGATCGCGATGTCGGCATGGCGCGCGAGGGTGGATTCGAGGCGGCCGGTGATGGCGATCAGCGGCACGCCCTGGCGCTTGACCACCGGCAGGATCACGGTGAGTTCGTCGACCTCGCCGCTGTTGGAAATGGCCAGCACCAGGTCGACCGGCTTGATCATGCCGAGGTCGCCGTGGCTGGCCTCGGCCGGGTGCACGAACATCGCGGGCGTGCCCGTGGAGGCGAGGGTGGCGGCGATCTTGCGCCCCACGTGCCCGCTCTTGCCCATGCCCATGACGACCACGCGCCCGCGCACCTCGAGGATCTTGCGCACGGCTTCGACGAAGCTCGGCCCGACGCGCGACTTGAGGCCGCTCACGGCCTCGGATTCGATGTCGAAGGTGGCGCGCGCCCGTGCGAGCACGGCATCGGCGTTGACCGCGGGAAGCAGGGGAGCGGAACTCATCGCCGGATTTTACGGGTGGGCGCAGGACACAGATATTGCTGTAGCCCATTCGACTAGCATCCAGTCATGTCTTCCTTCGACCTCACGCTGTTGTACCTGCTTGCCGCAGTGATCGGCGTGGTGGCCTGCCGTTCGCTCAAACTGCCGCCGATGCTCGGCTACCTGTCGGCCGGCGTGCTGATCGGGCCGCACGCGCTGGCATTGGCGCAGAACTCCGAAGGCATCCGGCATCTCGGCGAGTTCGGCGTGGTGTTCCTGATGTTTGTGATCGGGCTGGAGTTCAGCCTGCCCAAGCTGCGCGCGATGCGCAAGCATGTGTTCGGCCTGGGGCTGCTGCAGGTGCTGCTGACGATGGCGTTGGCCACGGCCGGGGCGCTGCTGATCGCCTCATGGCTGCCGGCGGCGTGGCAGCTCGGCTGGCAGACCGCACTGGCGCTGTCGGGCGCGCTGACGATGAGCAGCACGGCGATCGTGGTCAAGCTGATGGCCGAGCGGCTCGAGCTCGAAAGCGAGCACGGCCGGCGCGTCATGGGCGTGCTGCTGTTCCAGGACCTGGCCGTGGTGCCGCTGCTGGTGCTGATTCCGGCGCTGGGCGCGCCGCCCGAGACGCTGGCCACCGCCCTCGGCTTCGCGCTGGTCAAGGCGGTGCTGCTGATCGGCGTGCTGCTCTACGGGGGGCCGCGCGTCATGCGCTGGTGGCTCACGCTGGTGGCGCGGCGGCGCAGCGAGGAGCTCTTCATCCTGAACGTGCTGCTGATCACGCTCGGGCTCGCCTGGCTCACGGAACTGGCCGGCCTGAGCCTGGCGCTCGGCGCCTTCATCGCGGGCATGCTGGTGTCGGAAACCGAATACAAGCACCAGGTCGAGACCGACATCCGGCCGTTCCACGACGTGCTGCTCGGGCTTTTCTTCATCACGGTGGGCATGACGCTCGACTGGCACATCGTGGTCGAGCGCTGGGCCCTGGTGGCGCTGCTGCTGGTGCTGCCGCTGGCGTTCAAGCTCGCGCTGGTGACCTTGCTGGCGCGGCTGCTCGGCGCGACGGCCGGGGTGTCGCTGCGCACCGGCCTCTACCTCGCGCAGGCCGGCGAGTTCGGCTTCGTGCTGCTGGCGCTGGCGCAGGACCGCGCGCTGCTGCCCGAATGGCTCGCGCATCCGGTGCTGGCCTCGATGGTGCTTTCGATGCTCGCGACGCCCTTCATCGTGATGTACACCAATGCGATCGTGCGCAAGCTGGTGGCGAGCGACTGGCTGCAGCAGTCGCTGCAGATGACCACGATCGCGCGCAAGACCATCAACACCGCGCAGCACGTGATCATCTGCGGCTACGGACGCTGCGGCCAGAACCTCGCGCGCATCCTCGAGCGCGAAGGCATTCCCTACATGGCGCTCGACCTCGACCCCGACCGCGTGCGCCAGGCCGCCGCCGCCGGCGATTCGGTGGTGTTCGGCGATGCCGCGCGCCTGCAGGCGCTGATGGCCGCGGGCCTGGCGCGCGCGAGTGCCGTGGTCGTGACCTACCTCGACGTGCCCGGCGCGATGAAGGTGCTGGCCAACACGCGCGCCCATGCGCCGCAGGTGCCGGTGATCGTGCGCACGCAGGACGACCTCGACCTCGAGAAACTGCGGGCCGCGGGCGCGACCGAGGTGGTGCCCGAGGCCATCGAGGGTTCGCTGATGCTCGCGAGCCACGCGCTCGCGCTGGTCGGCGTGCCGATGCGGCGCGTGATCCGCGTGGTGCAGGACCAGCGCGATGCACGCTACAACCTGCTGCGCGGCTACTTCCACGGTGCCGACGACGACAACGCCGACGAGATCGAGCACGAGCGGCTCAACACCTTCACGCTGAACCCGGGCGCGCGCGCCATCGGCCAGTCGCTCGCGCACCTGGCGCTCGACACGCTCGGCGTGCGCGTCGCGACCCTGCGCCGCCATGGCCACGCCAAGGCGGTGAACGGCGACACGGTGCTCGTGGACGGCGACACCCTGGTGCTCTCGGGCAAGCCGGCCGCGCTCGCGGTGGCGATCGAGCGGCTGCAGAAGGGCTGAGACGCCGGGACGGTGGCCGGCTCAGGTCACCGCGACACGCCTGGACCGGTGCGCCATGCGCTTGGCGATCACCGCACCGAAGCCCATCGTGATCTCGAGCGCCAGGTTGGGCTGGCGGTTCGACATCTCGGCGAAGCGGATCGCGGTGAGGCGCCAGACGCGCCCCGCGCCGGTGACCACCACGTTGGCCGGATGCGGCTCGCGCGAGAAGAACGAGCCCTCGCCCACGACCGCGCCGGCCATGAGCACGGCGAGCTTCATCTGCTCCTTGCTGCTCACGCGGTGCACGCTGATCGCGCCGCTCTCGACGAAGTACACCGAGCGGTCGTGCGTGCCCTGTTCGATCAGGATGTCGCCGACCGCGGTGTCGATCGGCTGTAGGTAGCCCCCCAGCGTCTCCCACTGTTGCACGTTGAGCGTGAGCGCAAAGGCGTCGTTGCTGTTGTTGTCCGCAATGGCGCGGCTCAGGTTCTGGATGGACATGTGTTCCTCAACCCCCGGATCTTTGCGCCGGAGTATCGGCGAAGCACGCGGGTTTCGCTATTTGCCGATGCAGAAGTAGCGTTTCCGCTGTATTACATTGATTTTCAATGGATTTTTGAAACCCCATCAATGCGCTTGGACCTATTCTTGGACCCAAAAGCCAAGCGTGTCCCTTGATAGCGGCGGATGGCCCTCCATGGACGCCTCTCGCTCTCACGTTACCGATGCGATGTGTCAGCGGACAACCTGATCAGAGGCAGTGAGCCCGGCCATCAACGTCCGCCAACATCCAATGCGTGCAACAGCTTCTTTTTCCCACCTCCTGACCCGGAACACCAAGGATGTTGCGCCCTGCTTCAGCCCGAAAAAACGGGAGGCGCGCAGTTCGGATTGTTGGCTGCGGCAGCGGTGATGCCAGGGTGAGATGACGGCTCCTTTGGCCAGTTGGCCGATACCGATAGGAGCCTCACCATGTCACACCAAACTTCAAACATCATCACCCCGAAAGCCCTGTTGCTCGATGAGCGGCTGACGCCGCTGGAGCGCAACGCCTGGCTGACTTTCCGTGCGCTGGCCAGCAGCGACGGCACCGTGGTCCTCAGCTACGACGCACTACGCAAATACTTGCCCAGCGCACCGGGCAGCAAGCGGGCTGCCCTTGAGACCGTGTCCAGGGCCGTGCTGTGCCTGCGGCTGTCCACCTGGATCGCCTTGGTCGAGTACCGCCGCAATCCCATGACCGGCTTCTCGATGGCCAGCCGCTATGCGGTGCGGAATCAGCCGCTCGCGTTCGACGACGCCTGCCTGGAAGACGAAGACTACCTGCCGCTGCTGGAACGGGCGCTCGGCCACGCCAGCGCGACGATTCGCCAACTGGCGCAGTCCATTCTCGACGAGGCCATGCGCCATCCGAATCGGTTGGAAAAGCTGCCCGCAACGATGCAAGAGCGGATCAGGCGCTTGCAGCACCGCGACGACGACCATGATCCAGGCTGTCCTGGTGGCTCAACTCTGCGCGATACCCACGTGCCCGAAGCCAGCGGCGACATTCCGAAACCCGTTCCGGCATCTGCGACAGCAGTACGTACTGTAGAAAAAGAAGTATTAAAAGAAGTACGTACACACCGCTCACAGCCCGAAGTGCAGGGATCGGGGCCAGATGTGCCAGCCCGCTTCCGGCAACTGCCGCAGGATCAGCAACGGCTCCTCACGACGCGTCTCAGGGGCTTGCCTCCAGAGCAACGCCAGGCGGTACTGGCCGAGTGGGACGTGCGCTGTGAATCAGGTGGCGTGCACAACGCCATCGCCTATCTCTACGGATTGATCAAGAAGGCCGTGGAAGGCGTCTTCAAGCTCTGGGCGGCACGCAAATCCACTCCGCAGCAGACACCCTTGCAGGCCATCAACAACAGCCAGCATGGTGCGCCGTCTGCCCCTTTTCCATCGCCCAGCAGGCAAGCCGCAAAGCCTGCATCGCGTGAGGTCGCACAACGGCATCTGGAACATATCCGGCGCATGCTGAAGACGCCATCGCTGCCCATCGGGCAGATCGTCGGGTGCATGGCTGTCAGCGAAATGCTGCCAACAGCCCAGGGAAGCACGCCTGCTGCTGCAAGGCTGGGGCCACTGGGCTCGGCGTGAG
>CAMLCW010000258.1 GCA_946478645.1 uncultured Variovorax sp. | reverse complement strand
CGCCCCAGACGCCCGGGCCGCGCGTGGGCAGGCCGGCGGCATCGTTGCGCAACACGCGCAGCAGGCGCTCTGCGCGCCAGGCGTCGAGCCCGAGCCACAGCGCGGCGCCGAGCCAGGCGCCGAGCCACCAGTACTTCCAACCGAAGATCGCTCCGATGCCCGCCGCCACAAGGAGGGACGCCAGGAGGAACGTGGCGATGCGAAACGGCATGGCGCGCGATTATCCGCGCGCGCGGCCGATGCGAACGGCGCGGCGGCTCAAACCGTGACCTGGGCGGTCAGGCGATAACCGGCGCCGCGCACCGTCTCGACCATCGGCGAAGCCGCACCGAGCGACTCGCGCAGGCGCTTGACGTGCACGTCGACCGTGCGCTCCTCGATGTAGACGTGGTCGCCCCACACCTTGTCGAGCAGCTGCGCGCGGCTGTGCACGCGCTCGGCGTGCTGCATCAGGTAGGCGAGCAGCTTGAATTCGGTCGGGCCCACCTTGAGCGCATTGCCCTGCCAGGTGACGCGGTGGGTCGCGGTGTCGAGCGCGAGCTCGCCGATCTCGACGCGTTCGGTCACCGCCTCGGGGGCGCGGCGGCGCAGCACGGCACGGATGCGCGCGAGCATTTCCTGCGTGGAGAACGGCTTGGTGATGTAGTCGTCGGCACCCGCGTCGAGACCCGCCACCTTGTCGGGCTCGTCGCCGCGCGCGGTCAGCATCAGGATCGGGATGGCCTTGGTGCGCGCGTCCTTGCGCCACTGGCGTGCCAGCTGCAGGCCGCTCTGGCCCGGCAGCATCCAGTCGAGCAGGATCAGGTCGGGCAGGAAGGCGTCGATCTCGCGTTGGGCCGCGGCGCCGTCTTCCGACCAGATCGGCTCGAAGCCGTTGTGGCGCAGGTTGACCGCGATCAGCTCGGCGATCGAGGACTCGTCTTCAACGATCAGGACTCGTGGCTTCTTCATGAAAGATGCAGGGAACGGGGGTGGGTCATTGCAGCGCAGACTCAATTTCCTGCATCGAAGTGTGCCGCACATCGGCGCCCTTGACGATGTAGATGATGAATTCGGCAATGTTCTTGGCGTGGTCGCCGATGCGCTCGATGGCCTTGGCCAGGAACAGCAGGTCGAGGCTGGCGGAGATGGTGCGCGGGTCTTCCATCATGTAGGTGACCAGCTTGCGCACGAAGCCGTCGAACTCCTTGTCGATCAGGTCGTCGTCCTTCAGGATCGACAGCGCGGCCGCCGTGTCCAGGCGCGCGAACGCGTCGAGCGCGGTGCGCAGCAGGCCCGATGCCAGGTCGGCCGCGATGCGCAGCTCGTTCGAGGGCAGCGCGCGGGCCGAGCCACTCTCGATGATCGACTTGACCATGCGCGCGATCTTGTTGGCCTCGTCGCCCACGCGCTCCAGGTTGGCGGTGGTCTTGGAGATGGCGATCAGGAGGCGCAGGTCGCGCGCGGTCGGCTGGCGACGCGCGATGATCGACGACAGCTCGCGGTCGATCTCGATCTCCATCGCGTTCACGCGCACTTCGGTTTCCATCACGCGGTCGGCCGCGTCGGCATC
This sequence comes from uncultured Variovorax sp., assembly GCA_946478645.1. The sequence goes on along the minus strand of CAMLCW010000258.1, from coordinate 5,793 downwards.
GAACTGCAGCAGCGCGTACACGGCCTGGTGGATCTGCGACTCGACCATGCCGCCGAGCTCCATCACGCGCGACGAGACGCCGTTGAGTTCGCTGTCGAACTGGCTGGAAAGGTGTTTCTCGGTCATGTTGTCTCCTTTGACTTAACCGAAGCGGCCGGTGATGTAGTCCTCGGTCTCCTTGCGCTGCGGCTTGAAGAACATCTGCTCGGTGGCGCCGAACTCGATGAGGTCGCCCAGGTACATGTAGGCGGTGTAGTCGCTGCAGCGGGCGGCCTGCTGCATGTTGTGCGTCACGATGACCACGGTGTATTCGTTCTTGAGCTCCGCGATCAGTTCCTCGATCTTCGCGGTCGAGATCGGGTCGAGCGCCGAGCACGGCTCGTCGAGCAGCAGCACTTCGGGCTTGATGGCGATGCCGCGCGCAATGCACAGGCGCTGCTGCTGGCCACCCGAAAGGCCCGAGCCGCTTTGCTGCAGCTTGTCGCGCACTTCGGTCCAGAGCGCCGCCTTCTTGAGCGCCCATTCGACGCGGTCGTCCATGTCGCTGGCCGAGAGGTTCTCGAACAGCTTCACGCCGAAGGCGATGTTGTCGTAGATCGACATCGGGAACGGCGTCGGCTTCTGGAACACCATGCCGACCTTGGCGCGGATCAGCGCGACGTCCTGCTTGGAGGTGAGCAGGTTCTCGCCGTCGAGCGCGATCGTGCCCTCGGCGCGCTGCTCGGGATAGAGCTCGAACATGCGGTTGAAGGTGCGCAGCAGGGTCGACTTGCCGCAGCCTGAGGGTCCGATGAAGGCCGTGACCTTGTTCTCGGGGATCTCGAGGTTGATGCCCTTGAGCGCATGGAACTTGCCGTAGTAGAAGTTCAGGTCCTTGACCGAGATCTTCGAGCGCGACGGCGATGCGACAGTGTTTGACATGATGGCTTCTACTTGGATCAGAGTTTGTTGCGCGTCAGTACCCGCGCCAGGATGTTGAGGGCGAGCACGGCCACGGTGATCAGGAACACGCCGGCCCAGGCCAGCTGCTGCCAGTTCTCGTACGGGCTCATCGCGAACTTGAAGATCGTCACCGGCAGGCTGGCCATCGGCTGGCTCACGTCGGCGGTCCAGAACTGGTTGTTCAGCGCCGTGAAGAGCAGCGGCGCGGTTTCGCCCGCGATGCGCGCCACGGCCAGCAGCACGCCCGTGACCACGCCCGCACGCGCGGCGCGCAGCGTGATGCTCAGGATGACCTTCCACTTGGGCGTGCCGAGCGCATAGGCCGCTTCGCGCAGCCCCGGCGGCACCAGCTGCAGCATGTTCTCGGTGGTGCGGATCACCACCGGGATCACGATCAGCGCCAGCGCCAGCGCGCCGGCCAGACCCGAGAAGGTCTTGAAGTACGCGACCACCACGGCATAGACGAACAGGCCGATCACGATCGACGGCGCCGACAGCAGGATGTCGTTGACGAAGCGCGTCACCGACGAGAGCCAGCCCTTCGGGTTGTACTCGGCCAGGTAGATGCCGGCCATGATGCCGATGGGCGTGCCCACGAAGGTCGCCAGCATCACCATCACGAACGAGCCGAAGATGGCATTGGCGATGCCGCCCGCCTCGTTCGGCGGCGGCGTCATTTCGGTGAAGGTGGCGAGCGCCAGGCCGCCGAGGCCCAGGCGCAGCGTCTCCCAGAGGATCCAGACCAGCCAGAAGACGCCGAAGGCCATCGCCGCGAGCGACAGCGTCAGCGCGATCTGGTTGACCCGCTTGCGCGAGGCGAACTTGGCCTGGCGCGATTCGGCCAACGTCTTGGCGTTGACGAGGTTCTGTGCGGTGCTGCTCACGACTTGGTTCCTTCGCTCTTCTTCATCTGGGCCAGCAGCACCTTCGAGAGCGTCAGCACGACGAAGGTGATGAAGAACAGCACCAGGCCGAGGTACATCAGCGCAGCCTGGTGCAGGCCGGCGCCGGCTTCGGCGAACTCGTTGGCAAGCGCCGAGGTGATGCTGTTGGCCGCCTCGAACACCGACAGCGAATTGAGCTGGTTCATGTTGCCGATCACGAAGGTGACGGCCATGGTTTCACCGAGCGCGCGGCCGAGGCCGAGCATGATGCCGCCGATCACGCCGGCCTTGGTGTAGGGCAGCACCACCTTGGAAACCACTTCCCAGGTGGTGGAGCCGAGGCCGTACGCAGACTCCTTGAGCAGCGGCGGCGTGACCTCGAACACGTCGCGCATCACCGAGGCGATGAACGGGATGATCATGATCGCGAGGATGATGCCGGCCGACAGGATGCCGATGCCCACGGGCGGGCCGGACACCAGCGCGCCGAGGTACGGCACGCCCGCAAGCAGGCTCTGCAGCGGCTGCTGCACGTAGGTGGAGAGGATCGGGCCGAACACCAGCAGGCCCCACATGCCGTACACGATGGACGGCACGGCGGCAAGCAGTTCGATGGCGGTGCCCAGCGGGCGCTTGAGCCAGTTGGGCGAGAGCTCGGTCAGGAAGAGCGCGATGCCGAAGCTCACCGGCACCGCGATCACCAGCGCGATGAACGAGGTCGCCAGCGTGCCGTAGATCATGACCAGGCCGCCGTACTCGTCCTGTACCGGGTCCCACACGCTGCTCGTGAGGAAGCCGAGGCCGTACTTGGAGATGGCCGGCCATGCGCCGGCGATCAGCGACAGCAGGATGCCGATCAGCATCGCGAGCGTCAGCAGCGCGGCACCCTTGGCGGCCCAGCCGAACAGGCGGTCGGCCATCGGGCCCGAACGCGGCGCCTTGGCCGGTGGCGGGTTGGTTCGCGCACGCTCGCCTGCAAGGTCGAGCGCGGCTGCGGAAGCAGGAAAGGTGGATGACACGGGTCGCTCCGGCAATGACGAAAGCGGCGCACCGTCGAGCGGTCTGGTGCTCACGGTGCGCCGTCCTGGACTGTGTGATAGGTGGAATTACTTGAAAGCGACCGGCTTGCCCGATGCGTCCTTCACCTCACCCCAGGCCTTGGCGATCGTGGCCTTCACGTTGTCGGGCATCGGCACGTAGTCGAGGTCGTCGGCCGTCTTGTCGCCGCTCTTGTAGGCCCAGTCGAAGAACTTGAGCACGGTGGTCGCGTTGGCGGGCTTGTCCTGCACCTTGTGCATCAGGATGAAGGTGGCGCCGGTGATGGGCCATGCGTCCTTGCCGGCCTGGTTGGTCAGCACCTGGTGGAAGCTCTTGTTCCAGTCGGCGTTGGCAGCGGCCGCCTTGAAGGCGTCGGCTTCCGGCGAGACGAAGTTGCCGGCTGCGTTCTGCAGCTGGGCGAAGGTCATCTTGTTCTGCTTGACGTAGGCGTACTCGACGTAGCCGATCGAGTTCGGCAGGCGGTTCACGAACGCTGCGACGCCTTCGTTGCCCTTGCCGCCCGCGCCGGTCGGCCAGTTGACGGCCGTGCCTTCGCCGACCTTGGTCTTCCACTCGGCGTTGACCTTGCTCAGGTAGTTGGTGAACAGGAAGCTGGTGCCCGAACCGTCGGCGCGGCGGACCGGCGCGATGGCGGCGTCCGGCAGGGCCAGCGAGCCGTTCAGGGCCTTGATGGCGGGGTCGTTCCACTTGGTGATCTTGCCCAGGTAGATGTCGCCCAGCACCTGGCCGTTGAGCTTCAGCTCACCGGGCTTGATGCCCTGGATGTTGACCACGGGGATCACGCCGCCGATGACGGTGGGGAACTGCATCAGGCCCTTGGCCTGGAGGTCTTCGTCCTTCAGGGGCGCGTCGGAAGCGCCGAAGTCGACCGTCTTGGCCTCGATCTGCTTCAGGCCGGCGCCCGAACCGACCGACTGGTAGTTGATCTTGACGCCGGTGGCCTTGTTGAAATCGGAGGCCCACTTGGCATAGAGCGGTGCCGGGAAGCTGGCACCGGCGCCGGTCACGTCTTGCGCGAAGGCGGGAACATGGGCGAAGAGCGCGGTCACGAGGCCGGCGGCGGCGAACTTGAAGGTCGTTTTCATCAAAGGCTTCCTTTAGAAGTAAGAAGTAGTCCCTTTCGGGCTTGGACGGACTCTAGAAAGCTTGTGTGACATCGGTGTGACACCCCGCTGCCGAGTGAAAATGCCGCTGTTCGCCTCGCGCGCATGTGACGCTGTCACGGAATCGTCATTTGCCGCGCCTAGCCTTCCGAAGCCCGCCATGGACCCTGCGGCGCGCCATACGGCGCTACGATCCATGGCACTGCCCCTCTCACAGAACTACATGCAAAACGGCACCCGCCTCGCCGCCGTCGACCTCGGGTCGAACAGCTTCAGGCTCGAAATCGGCCAGGTCGACCACGGCCAGATCCACCGCACCGAGTACCTCAAGGAAACCGTGCGCCAGGGCAACGGCCTCGACAGCGCCCGCAACCTCACGCCCGAAGCCATGCAGCGTGGCTGGGACGCCCTCGCCCGCTTCGGCGAGCGGCTGGCCGGCTTCAAGCGCTCGCAGGTGCGCGCCGTCGCCACGCAGACCTTGCGCGAGGCGCGCAACCGCGAAGAGTTCCTGTTGCGTGCGCGCACCATCCTCGGGTTCGGCATCGACGTGATCCCGGGCCGCGAGGAAGCGCGCCTGATCTACCTGGGCGTGTCGCACATGCTGCCGCACACCGACGCCTCCGACCGCGAAAGGCGGCTGGTGATCGACATCGGCGGGCGCTCCACCGAAATGATCATCGGCCGCGCGCTCGAGGCCGAGCAGATGGAGTCCTACCGCGTGGGCAGCGTCGCCTGGTCGATGAAGCACTTCGCCGAGGGCCTGTTCACGCCCGCCGCGTTCCGCGCGGCCGAGGTGGCCGCCAAGGCAGTGCTCGACGATGCGCTCTCGGGCTACGGCCGCGACCGCTGGGACGTCGCCTACGGCGCCTCCGGCACCATCGGGGCGGTGGGCGACATGCTGGCCGCGGCCGGCGGCGAGCCCGGCCTCGTCACGCGCGACGGCCTCGACTGGCTCGTCGACCGCCTGCTCAAGGCCGGCAGCACCGACAAGCTGCGCATCGAGGGCATGCGCGAAGACCGCAAGGCCGTGATCGGCGGCGGTGTGAGCGTGCTGCGCGCCGTGTTCGACCTGCTCGACATCCAGGAAATGAAGGTCGCCCAGGGCGCGCTGCGCCACGGCGTGCTGTATGAGCTGCTGGAGCGCGACGAGAGCGTGGCCGACCTGCGCACCGCCACGGTGGCGCGGCTGGCCAGCCGCTTCGCGGTGGACGCGGCGCAGGCGCGGCGCGTGGGCGAGACCGCGGCGGCGCTGTTCGTGCAACTCATGCCCGCGGCGCGCGGCGGCGGCACCGGCAGCCGCGCCGGGCGCGCGCTGCGCAAGCTCGGCTGGGCGGCGCAGCTGCACGAGATCGGTACGCTGGTGTCGCACAGCGACTACCACAAGCACGGCGCCTACATCCTCGACAACACCGACGCGCCCGGCTTCGCGGTCAACGAACTGCATGCGCTGGCCCAACTGGTGCTGGGCCAGCGCGGCAAGCTGCGCAAGCTGGAGGCGGCGCTCGATGACGAGACCTTCGTGATGCAGCTGCTCGCGCTGCGGCTCGCGGTGATCCTGTGCCATGCGCGCCGCGACCCCGACGCCGGCGCGCTGCATCTGGCGGCGCTCGGCGCGCGGGCCTTCACGATCGCATGTGCGCCGGAGTGGGCCGAGGCCTATCCGCAGTCGGCGCACCTGCTCCGCGAGGAAGTGCTGGCCTGGCAGAAAACCAGCAGCTGGCGCGTAGAGATCAACTAGGGCCTGTTCACACTATTTACGGGGATCGCGTTGGCCCGCCTTGGGGCTGGCTGCAAGGCGCCCGTGC
>CAMLCW010000257.1 GCA_946478645.1 uncultured Variovorax sp. | reverse complement strand
TACGCCGACGAGGTCTACACGATGACCGGCCCGACCTCGCTGATGGCGCCGGCCAGAACGCCCGATGCCGTCGTCGAGCGCCTGGGCCGGGAAGTCAGCGCGGTGGTACGCCAACCCGAGGTGCGCCGGCGCATCGAGGAACTCGGCGCCGAGCCCGTGGGCAACCTGCCGGCCGAGGCCACCGCGGCCTACAAGGCCTTCCTGCCCGTGACGCTGAAGCTCACGCAGGCCACCGGCGTGAAGCTCGATTGAGCCGTTGCCGCCGCATTCCTTCCCTTCCAGAAACCCCGTCCCCGAGATCCTTTCCATGAACGTTCCCACTTCATCCCCCGACGCCACCGCCGCCCGCAAGGCGGCCGCCCGCTCTATCGGCCTGGCCGCCTTCGTCTACGGCTATCCGCTCACCGAAACCTACCGCACCTGCGCGATGCAGACCGCGCCGCGCGCCGAACGCCGCATCGGCACCTCGGCCGGCTCCGATGTGCGTGCGCCGCTGAACACGCTGCACCATGCGCCGCGCCCCTCGACCGACGAAGACCGCGACGTGGTCACGCCCGCCAACGACCTGCTCTACACCATGGCCTGGGTCCACCTCGCCCACGGGCCGATGCTGCTCACCGTGCCCGCGGCGGCGCGGCACCCGGGGCGCTACTTCGTGCTGCCGCTCTACGACGCCTACACCGAGAACTTCGAGAACCTGGGGCCGCGCAACTGCAACCCCGAGGGCGAGACCGTGCTGCTCGTCGGCCCCGGCGGCACGGTGCCCGAGGCGCTGGCCGGCCACCGCGTGGTGCACTGCCCGACCGACCTGGTCTGGCTGATCGGCCGCATCCTGGTGGGCGACGAGAGCGACTGGCCGGCCGCCCGCGCGCTGCAGTCGGAGATTCAGCTGAAGCCCGCGCCCGGCACGATGCGCCAGGGCCGCCCCACCGCCATTGAACAGTGGGCCGGCCCGCACGAAGACGCCATGGCCGCCGCCTTCGAGCACGGCGAGCCGGCCGCGCAGGTGGCGCCGCGCTTCTTCACCAACCTCTGCCACGCGCTGGCCGAGGCGCCGGGCCGCGTGGAAGACCGCGGCCTAGTCGCGTGGTTCGGCCAGGCCGGGCTGCTGGCCAATGCCGCGTTCTCATGGGACGCGGTCGACGCGCCGCTGCGCGAAGGCCTCATTGAAGGCTTTGCCGAGGGCGTGCAGCTGGTCGCGGCCGTGGGCCCCAATCGCCGGCCCCGGCCCTGGTCGATGACGCCGGCCACCGGGCGCTATGGCCATGCGTTTCTCGGCCGCGCGCGCACCGCGTACTTGGGCCTGGGCGCGCTGGCCACCAGCGAGGCGGTGTACGCCGCCGCGCACCACGACGCGGACCAGCAACCGCTCGACGGCCAGCACCACTACGTGATGCGCTTCGAGGCCGGCGATGCGCCGCCGGCGGACGCCTTCTGGTCGGTCACGCTGTACGACAGCGACCGCTTCCTCTACCCCAACCCGATGCGCCGCCATGCCATCGGGGACCGCACCCCGGGCCTGAAGCGCGGCGCCGACGGCAGCCTCGAACTGGTGGTGAGCCACGCGCGCCCCGCCGACACGGCCAACTGGCTGCCCGCACCGGCCGGGCGCTTCTACCTGATCCTGCGCATGTACCACCCGCGCGAGGGCGTGCAGAGCTGGCGCATTCCGCCGCTGCAGGCGCAGCAGGGTTGAACGCGATGCAGCCTTCTGCCGCCACCGACGAGCACACCACCCTCCAGGCCCTGGCCGAAGAGGCCGTGGTCTACGCCTATCCGCTCTACGAGATGTGCCGCATGCGCGCGGCCACCTCGCCCCGGCGCACCGAGGCCCACGGCGAGGCGCCCGGGCCGCAGCGCTGGTGCAACGTGTTCACGCACGCCCGCCAGCTGCTGCGCGCGGGCAAGAGCCGCGTCGTGACGCCGAACAACGACACGATCTACACCAATGCCTGGCTCGACCTCGGCCAAGGCCCGCTCGTGATCGACGAGCCCGACACCGCCGGCCGCTACTACGTGCTGGGCCTGCTCGACTTCTTCACCAACCCCTTCGCGCACCTCGGCCAGCGCCTCACGGGCACGGCAGCGCGCGCGTTCGTGGTCACGCCGCCGGGGTGGCGCGGCACGCTGCCCGCGGCCTTCGACGCACCGGGCGCACGCATCGAAGCGCCCACGCGCTGGCTCTGGATCATCGGCCGCCTGCTGGTCGACGGGCCGGAGGACGTGCCCGCGGTCAACGCGCTGCAGGACGGCTTCACGGTGCGCACGCTGGCCGACTGGCAGGCCGGCCGTGCCTCGCTGCCGCGCGCCTTCGATCCGGCCTGCGACCCGAAGGCGCCGCTCACGGCCGCGCACTTCGCCGCGCAGGTGAACGCGGCATTGCGCGAGAACGCGCCACCGCCCGCCGATGCGGCAAGGCTCGCGCGCTATGCGGCGCTCGGCCTCGGCGCCGGCGCGGGGCCGCTCGATGACGAGCGCCGCCGCGCCGCGCTGCAGGCCGCGCTCGACACCGTGCTGCCGCGCCTGCGTGCTGCGCAGTCGGGCCGCACCACCACGTCGGGCTGGGTGCAGATGCCCCTGGTCGAAGGCAGCTTCGGCGACGACCACTTGGCGCGCGCGCTGGTGGCGCTCAAGTACATCGGCATGCTCGAAAGCCGCGAAGCGACCTACCCGATGGCCTGGCACGACGCGGCGGGCGAGCCGCTCACGGGCGCGCGCAGCTACACCTTGCGTTTTGCGCCCGGCGCACTGCCGCCGGTCGATGCCTTCTGGTCGCTCACGATGTACGACGCGCGCGACTACATGCTGGTGGACAACCCGATCGACCGCTACGCCATCGGCGACCGCACGCCGGGCCTGCAGCACGACGCCGACGGCGGCCTCACGCTGCACATCGCACACGCGCGGCCCACCGATCCCGCCGCCGAGGCCAACTGGCTGCCGGCCCCCGAAGGCGCCTTCTACCTCTGCCTGCGCGCCTACATGCCGCGCGCCGAAATGCTCGACGGCCGCTACCTGCTGCCGCCGCTCACCGCCACCAAGGACACCACCGCATGACCGCCATCGCTTCGAAGCCAGACCGTTCAACGAAAGAACAACAAGAAGAAAAAGAAGAAAAGCCGTTCCTCATCGTCGGCACCGGCACCGAGACCGTGGCGCCGGGTCTTCACATCCTGCGCGGGCAGGGCCAGTCGTTCGTGGCCGAGACCGATGCGGGGCTGGTCGTGGTCGATGCCGGCCCGGGCGGCTCGGTGACCGCGGGGATGATCGAGGCGGTGCGCCGGCTCAGCGACGCGCCGGTGCATGCGCTGTGCTTCAGCCACGGCCACATCGGCTACAACGCCGGCGTGCCAATGTGGCTCGCGCATGCCGCCGCGCGCGGCGATGCGCCGCCGCGCATCATCGCGCACCGCAACGTGCCGCGCCGGCTCGCGCGCTACGGCGAGACCATGGCGCTGCAGCACCGCATGGCCGAGATCCAGTTCAACCGCCCCGCGGGCTTCTTCGAGCGCCGGCTCGTGACGCACCCGCCGACCGAGACCTTCGGCGACCTGCTGCAGATCGGCAGCGGCGAACAGCGCATCGAGCTACGCTGGGCGCCTTCGGAGACCGACGACGCGATCGCGCTGTGGAGCCCGGCGCAGCGCGTGCTCTATGGCGGCGCGGCACTGATCGACTCGATCCCCAACATCGGCACGCCTTTCCGCACCATGCGCGACACGGTGCGCTGGGCCGACACGCTCGACGCGCTGGCGGCGCTGGGCGCGCGCAAGGCGGTGCGCGAGTTCGGCGCCACGCTCGAGGGCGAAGAACAGGTGCGGCACGTGCTCACGCACACGGCGCGCGCGCTGCGGTGGCTGCGCGCCGAGGTGGTGCGGCTCATGAACGAAGGCCTCAACGAGCGCGGCATCCTCGCGTGCATCCGCTTTCCGGACGAGCTGTTCGCGGTCGACTGGATGAAGCCCACCTATGGCGACCCGGGCTACATCGTGCGCGACATCTACCGCTCGGAGAACGGCTGGTGGGACCGCAACCCGACCTCGCTTCATCCGGCCGCGCCCGAGGCCGTGGGCCGCGCGGTGGCCGATGCGATCACCGACAAGCGCGGCGTGATCGAGCGTGCGCGCACGCTGGCCGCCGACGGCCAATGCCAGCTCGCGCTGCACGTGATCGACCTGCTCGCCACCGCCAGTGGCGAAGCCCCCGAGATCGCCGAAGCGCGTGCGCTCAAGGCCGAATGGCTGCGGCAGCGCGCGCGCGAAGTGCCCAGTTACGTCTCGCGCAACCTGTACCGCGTGGGCGCTGACATGATCGAACAGGGCACGCAGGCGCGCTTCGGCATCCATTGAACGACCCCGATTTCCAGGAGACAGAACCCATGACGAGCCCGCTTTTCCTTCACCGACGCCTGCACGCACTCGCCTGCGGCGCGCTCGCGGCCGCCTGCCTGGCCGCCGCTGGCCACGCGCATGCCGATGGCTATCCCGACAAGCCCGTCACGCTCGTGGTGCCGACCGCGCCTGCGGGCGGCACCGACACCATTGCGCGCGTGTTCGCCGACGCGCTCGGCAAGTCGCTCGGGCAGACCTTCATCGTCGACAACCGGCCCGGCGCGAACGGCATCCTCGGCGCCGAACTCGTCGCGCGCGCGGCGCCCGACGGCCAGCGGCTGCTGTTCACCTACGCCGCGGCCATGGTGGTGAACCCGAGCCTGTACAAGAAGCTCCCCTACGACCCGGTGAAAGACTTCGCCCCGGTGGTCCAGATCGGCCGCGGCGGCAACCTGCTGCTGGTGCGCAAAGACCTGCCGGTGAAGACGATCCAGGAGTTCGTCGCCTACGCCAAGGCGCGCCCCGACAAGCTCAACTACTGCTCGTGGGGCGCGGGCTCGGGCGGGCACCTCGCGATGGAAAGCCTCAAGAAGCAGGCCGGCCTGGTGATGACGCATGTGCCCTACAAGGGCAGCGGCCCCTGCGTGCAGGACCTCGTGGCCGGCCAGGTGGATGCGGCGTTCGCCGACATCTCGACCACCGTGGAGATCGTGCGCGCGGGCCGCATCCGGGCGCTGGCCAACAGCGGCCCCTCGCGCATCCCGATGCTGCCCGACGTGCCGACCATGACCGAGAGCGGCTACCCGTTCAAGAACTACGCCTGGTACGGCCTGCTGGCGCCGGCCAAGACACCGCCGGCCATCGTGAAGAAGCTCAACGACGCTGTGAACCAGGTGCTGCGCGACCCGGCGGTGGTGCGCCGCATGCACGAGATGAACTTCAACGACCTGCCGCAGAACACGCCGGAACAGTTTGCCGCCACGATCCGGCAGGACCTGCAGGACTGGGGCGCGCTGGTGAAGGACATCGGCCTCACGCTCGAGTGATGCGCGGCCGTTGCGCCGAAAGCCTCAAGGCTTGAAGAACGCGGTCGGCACCATGAGCTTCGTCTCCTGCGAGACGAGGTAGGCGGCCTCGGCGCTCTTCTCGAGGTAGCCGGCCCAGGCCGGGTCGCGCTGCATCGCGGCGCGCTTGTCGGCGCGGTCCTTGGCATCGGCGAAGACCCAGATGTGCGTGTAGCTGTTGACGTTGCCGGTCTCGGTCTGCAGGTAGGCCAGCGGCTCGCCGAGATGGCGCCGCTGCACGTCGAAGCCGTGCTCGGCATAGAGCGCGAGGTGGCGCTTGAGGGTGCCGGGGCGGCAGGTGTAGGTGCGTACGTCGTAGAGCATGGGCTGTGTTTTCCTTGGCTTGATGATGATGATGTTGGGAACGGGCTTCAGTCGACCGTGGCACCGGAACGCTCGACCAGCGCACCCCAGCGCTTGACCTCTTGCGCAACGAACGGCTGGAAGGCCTCATGCCGGTCGCCGATGGGATCGGCGCCGAGTTCCTTCAGGCGCGCCTGCACGGCGGGGTCGGCCACGGCCGCGGCGATCGATGCCGACAGCCTGGCCACCACCGGCGCCGGCGTGCCGGCCGGCGCGAACAGGCCGAACCACGAGCGCGCGTCCATCTGCGGATAGCCGGCTTCGGCGAAAGTCGGCACCTCGGGCAGGTTGCTGCGCCGTGCCTTGCCGGTGACCGCGAGCGGCCGCAGCTTGCCGGCCTGCACCTGCGTGAGCACTTCGGGCAGATTCGCGAACATCGCCTGCACCTGGCCGCCGATGAGGTCGGTCTGGGCGAGCGCGCCGCCCTTGTACGGCACATGCATCATGCGGGCACCGACCAGCGTGTTGAACTGCTCGCCCGCGAGGTGCGCGGCCGTGCCGGTGCCGCCTGAGGCAAAGTTGAGCTTGTCGCCCTGGGCCTTGGCATGGGCCGCGAACTCGCCCGCGCTGCGCGCCGGCACGCCGGGGTTCACCACCAGCACCAGCGGCACCGACGCGAGGTTCGAAAGCGCGGCGAAGTCCTTCGTGAGGCTGTAGTCGAGCTTGCGGTAGAGCGTGGCATTGATCGCGTGGCTCGACGTGGCCATGAGGATGGTGTAGCCGTCGGGCGCGGCGCGCGCCACGGTCACGGCGCCGATGTTGCCGTTGGCGCCGGCCTTGTTGTCGACCACGACCGGCTGGCCGAGCGCGTCCGACATCTTCTGGCCCACCACGCGCGCGATCACGTCGGTGGCGCCGCCGGCCGCAAACGGCACCACGATGCGGATCGGACGCACCGGGAACTCGGCCGCGCCCTGTGCATGGGCCTGCGTGAGCGCGCAGGCGCCCAGGGCCGCGAGGGCCGAAGCCCGCAGCAGTTTGTTCATGTGTTTTGTCTCCTTGGTGGTGATGAATCGTGTCAGGCCGCGGCGCGCTGTTGCTGCTGCTTTTGCTTCTGCTGCAGCAGCGCCTTCTCGCGCAGTTCGCTGAGCGTGGCGCGCGGCGTCAAGATCTCGGGCTCGATCGCAAGCTCGATGAGCGCCGCGCCGCCCGCCGCCAGCGCGCGTTGCAGCGCGGGCGCAAAGTCCTCGGTGCGCGCCACGCGCTCGGCCTCGAGCCCGAACGACTGCGCATAGCGCACGAAGTCGGGGTTGCACAGGTCGGTGCCGATGGGGCGGCCGGGGTAGTGCATCTCCTGGTGCATGCGGATGGTGCCGTACATGCCGTTGTTGAAGACGATGAAGACGATCGCCAGCCCGTGCCGCCTCACGGTCGCGAGCTCCTGCGAGGTCATGAGGAAGCAGCCGTCGCCGGCCAGGCACACCACCTGCCGCGACGGATGCTGCAGCTTGGCTGCGATGGCGGCCGGCACGCCGTAGCCCATGGCGCCGCTGGTCGGCGCGAGCTGGGTGTGCGGCCGCGAGAACGGGTAGTAGCGGTGCGCCCAGGCGCTGTAGTTGCCGGCACCGTTGGTGAGGATCGCGTCGGGCGCGAGCGTGTCGGCGAGCGCCTGGATGACGCGCGCCG
>CAMLCW010000256.1 GCA_946478645.1 uncultured Variovorax sp. | reverse complement strand
GTGGGCCGCGCCTCCGACGTGCTGCTGTTCGCCGCCAACCAGGCGCTGGTGGACGACGGGCAGGTGTTCTCGTGCGACCTCACGCACCACGGCAAGAGCCGCAAGGTCTACACGCTGCGCGAGCCGCTGCTGGGCGCCATCACCGCGATCACGCCGTTCAACCATCCGCTCAACCAGGTGATCCACAAGGTGGCGCCGGCCGTGGCGACCAACAACCGCATCGTGCTCAAGCCGAGCGAGAAGACACCGCTCGCGGCCTTCCTGCTGGCCGACATCCTGTACGAGGCGGGGCTGCCGCCGCAGATGCTGTCGGTGCTCACGGGCGACCCGAAGGAGATCGCCGACGAGCTGCTGACCAACGCCGACGTCGATCTCGTCACCTTCACGGGGGGCGTGCCGATCGGCAAGTACATCGCGGGAAAGGCGGCCTACAAGCGCCAGATCCTGGAGCTCGGCGGCAACGACCCGATCATCGTGATGGAGGACGCCGACGTGGAGGAGGCCGCCACGCTCGCGGCCAGCGGCTCGTACAAGAACTCGGGCCAGCGCTGCACGGCGGTCAAGCGCATGCTGGTGCACGAGGCGGTGGCCGACCAGTTCGTCGAGCTGCTGGCCGCCAAGACGCGCGCGCTGAAGTACGGCGACCCGATGGACCCCGCCATGGATATGGGCACCGTGATCGACGAAGCGGCCGCAAAGCAGTTCGAGGCGGTGGTGAACGAGGCCATCGCGAGCGGCGCGAAGCTCCTGTACGGCAACGAGCGCCGCGGCGCGCTGTATTCGCCGACGCTGCTCGACCATGTCGACCCCGAGATGACGGTGGCCAAGCACGAGACCTTCGGGCCGGTGTCGCCGGTGATCCGCTTCAAGAACATCGAAGACGCCATCCGCATCTCCAATGGCACGGCCTACGGCCTGTCGTCGTCGATCTGCACCAACCGGCTGGACTACATCACGCGCTTCATCCGCGAGTTGAATGTGGGCAGCGTGAACGTGCGCGAGGTGCCGGGCTACCGGCTCGAGCTCACGCCCTTCGGCGGCATCAAGGACTCGGGCCTGGGCTACAAGGAAGGTGTGCTCGAAGCGATGAAGAGCTTCACCAACACCAAGACTTACTCATTGCCCTGGTAAGCATGAGCCTCAGCATTCCCGACATCGTCGGCCTGTTCGAAACCAAGGGCCACGCGCAGTACGACGGCGAGCCCGTCACGCAGCTCGAACATGCGCTGCAGTCGGCGCACCTCGCACAGCAGCAGGGCGCCGGCAGCGCGCTGATCGCGGCCGCGCTGCTGCACGACCTGGGCCACCTGCTGCACGACTTCGGCGGCACGCCGACGCAGCAGGGCCTGGACGACCTGCACCAGTACCGCTGCCTGCCGTTTTTGCGCGGGCTGTTCGGCGAGGCGACGCTCGCGCCGATCCGGCTGCATGTGGATGCCAAGCGCTTTCTCTGCGCGCGCGAATCGGGCTACCTCGAGGCGCTGTCGCCCGATTCGAAGCGCAGCCTGCAGTTGCAGGGCGGCGTGTTCGACGAAGCCGAGGCGCAGGCCTTCGAGGCGCTGCCGCATGCGATGGATGCGGTGCGCCTGCGGCGCTGGGACGACACGGCCAAGCTGGCCGATGCGCGCGTGCCGGGCCTCGCGCACTTCGTGCGGCATCTCGAACTCGCCGCCCAGTAAAACAGCATCGGACATGCGCCCCTTCTGGATCGAGCAGGCCCTCTTCAACGACGGCGACCTGGCCCCCGCGCTGCAGGGCGAGCAGCAGGCGGACGTCTGCATCGTCGGCGGCGGCTTCACGGGCCTCTGGACCGCGATCCAGGCCAAGCTGCAGGCGCCGGCGCTCGACATCGTCATCCTCGAACAAGACCTGTGCGGTGCCGGCGCGAGCGGACGCAACGGCGGCTGCCTGCTGACCTGGTCGGCCAAGTTCCTGACCCTGCGCCGGCTGTTCGGCGAGGAGGAGGCGGTGCGCCTCGTGAAGGCGTCCGAGGCGGCGGTGCAGCACATCGCCGACTTCTGCGCCGCGCACGGCATCGACGCCGAGCTGCGCCAGGACGGCACGCTCTACACCGCCACCTCGCAGGCGCAGGTCGGCACGCTCGACCCGATGATGCAGGCGCTGGCGTCGCGCGGCATCCACTCCTACCACGCGCTGCCGCCCGACGAGGTGGCGCGGCGCTCGGGCTCGGCGCGCAACCTCGCGGGCGTGTATTCGCCGATCGCGGCCACCGTGCACCCGGGCAAGCTGGTGCGGGGCCTGCGGCGCGTGGCCATGGCGATGGGCATCCGCATCCACGAGCGCACGCCGATGCTCGACTTCGACGCCGGCCATCCGGTGGCCGTGCGCACACCGGCCGGCCGCGTGCACGCGAAGAAGCTGGTGCTCGCGCTGAACGCCTGGATGGCGAGCCGCTTCGCGCAGTTCGAGCGCACCATCGCCATCGTCTCGAGCGACATGGTTATCACCGAGAGGTGCCCCGAGCTGCTGCAGCGCATCGGTCTGGTCGACGGCGTCTCGGTGCTCGACTCGCGCACCTTCGTCTATTACTACCGCAGCACCGCCGACGGCCGCCTGATGCTGGGCAAGGGCGGCAACACCTTCGCCTGGGGCGGCCGCATGGCGCGCGTGTTCGACGAGCGCTCGCCGTACGAGGCCCAGCTCACGCAGGCGCTGCATGCGTTCTTTCCGGCGCTGCGCGAGACGCCGATCACCGCGAGCTGGAACGGCCCGTCCGACCGCTCGGCCACGGGCTTTCCGTTCTTCGGCCGGCTCGACGGCGCGCCGCACATCTACTACGGCTTTGGCTATTCGGGCAACGGCGTCGGGCCGACCTACATGGGCGGGCAGATCCTTTCGTCGCTGGTGCTCGACCAGGACAACGCCTGGACGCGCAGCCCGGTCACGCGCGGGCCGCTCGGCCGGTTTCCGCCCGAGCCGCTGCGCTATGTGGGCTCGATCGTGGTGCGCAACGCGATCCGCCGCAAGGAGCGCGCCGAAGACGAAAGCCGCGAGCCCTGGCTGGTGGACCGCATGCTCAGCAAGCTGGCGAATGCGGCGGGGAAGGCCGACAAGGGCTGAAACAGGCCGCGGCGCGCCGTTCGGACGGCAAGACTTTCGGCAAATCTTGCGCGGCGGGACGCACGACGGCGATGCCACGCCGGGCGCACCCGGGCCTGCCGTTTGCCGGCCCACGGTGCCCTTCGCCACCTCCGCACCATGCTTGCCGTCCACCATCTCAACTGCGTTTCCGCATGCCCGCTCGGCGGGCGCCTCATGGACGGGCGCAGCCGCTCCGCATTCGAGCGCGGCTGCCTGTGCTGCCATTGCCTGCTGCTCGAAACCGACCACGGCCTGGTGCTGGTCGACACCGGCTACGGCCTGCGCGACGTGAACGACCCGCGCTCGCGCCTCAGCGGCTTCTTCCTGCGGCTGATGGACCCCGACTTTCGCGAGGAGATGACCGCGGTGCGCCAGATCGAGCGCCTGGGCTTCTCGGCGACCGATGTGCGCCACATCGTGCTCACGCACCTTGATTTCGACCATGCGGGCGGGCTCGACGACTTTCCCGAGGCGCGCGTGCACCTGATGGCCATCGAGCGCGAGGACGCGCAGCGCCAGCGCACCTGGCTCGACCGCCAGCGCTTCCGGCCCCAGCAATGGGCGAGCCGCCCGCGCTGGCTGACCTATGCGCAGGGTCATGGCGAGCCCTGGTACGGCTTCGGCTGCGTGCGCCAGCTGCAGGGCTTGCCGCCGGAAATACTGCTGGTGCCGCTCGCGGGCCACACGCACGGGCATGCGGGCGTGGCGGTGCGCGCCGAGGGCGGCTGGCTGCTGATGGCGGGCGACGCCTACTTCCATCACCGCGAGATGGATGCGCGCGATCCGTGGTGCACGCCCGGGCTGCGCTTCTACCAGATGATGATGGAGAAGGACCGCACGGCGCGCCTCTACAACCAGCGGCGCCTGCGCGCGCTGAACGCGCGCTTCGGCGCCAGCGAGATCACGCTGCTCAGCGCGCACGATCCCACGGAGTTCGAGCGCGTGGCCGGACGGGGCGTGAACACGCCCGCGGCAGGCCGGCACGGCGCGGCGGCCTGAAGCGCGCGTTCAGGCGTCGCCGACATTCACGTTCACGGTGCCCGACCCATTGCAGCCGGGGCAGGGGCGACCGTCCAGCCTACCCGCGCCGCCGCAGCGCGGGCAGGTGCCCTCGGCGGTCTGAGGCGTGCCGGGCGGCGCTTCGTCGGCCGGGTGCGGGTCGGGGCCGGGCCCGGGAGATGGCGCAGGTGTGGCGATGTTGCGGGTCATCGAGCGAGTCAGGTTGTCGGGTGCCGAGACCGCGGCAATCCGCGTGCCCGGCGCGGCGCGCGCGTGCCGCGGGCACCGGGCTTGCCAGTCCATCGGGAATGTGCAAACTGGCGTGTCCCGCCCAACCAACCTGGAACGGAATCAAGATGACGGACAGCAGAGCCCGATCGGTCGACCATGGCGCGGCGCGCAAAGACAATGCGCCGCCGGAGCCATCCCTCCCCGAGGCGGGCGTTGCACGCACCTACGACCGCATGGCGCCGCTGTACGACACCGTGTTCGGCCGCGTGCTCGAGCCCGGCCGCAGGCGCATGGCGCAGTGCATTCGCACGCTGCAGCCGGCATCGCTGCTCGAGGTCGGCGTGGGCACCGGCCTGGCGCTGGCGGGCTACCCGCCCGAGTGCCGGATCGTCGGCATCGACCTGTCGCACGACATGCTCGCGCGCGCCCGAGAGCGCGCCGCCCGGCTGCCGCAGCACCACATCGCCATCGAGCACATGAACGCCGAGCGCATGCGCTTTCCCGACGGCAGCTTCGACTGCGTGACCCTGCCTTACGTGCTCTCGGTCACGCCGCGGCCGGCCGAGCTCGTGCGGGAGGTGCGGCGCGTGTGCAAGCCCGGCGGGACCATCGTGGTGCTCAACCACTTCAGCGGCAGCAAGGCGTGGTGGCTGCTCGAGCGCGCGGTGCGCTCCGCGGCCGAGCATGTGGGGTTCCGCTCCGATTTCCGCTACGACGAGCAGATCCTCGTCCATGACTGGGAGGTGCTCAGCGTGGAATCGGTCAATCTGTTCGGGCTGTCGCGGTTGGTGGTGTTGCGCAACCGGGTCTAGAGCTGGCATCGAAGGTTGACCCGGCGTGGTGGTTCGCTCCCGACGTCGAGCAGATGCGGGGCATCGAGGCGCCGTAGGGCAGGGCCTGTCAGCAGGCTCTAGACTGTCCGGATGTCCCAGGCCCAAGCTCCTTTCGCCGACGCCAGCGCTGTCGCCAACTACGCCGAGAAGACCGCCCGCCTCGTGCCGGGCGTGCACGACCTCCACAAGATGGCGGCAGTGCTGCTCGCCGAGCACGCGCCGGTGGACGCGCGCGTGCTCGTCGTCGGCGCGGGTGGTGGCCTGGAGCTGAAGGCGTTCGCGGAGGCCGCTGCGCAATGGCACTTCGTCGGCGTCGATCCCGCACAGCCGATGCTCGACCTGGCGCGGCAGACCCTCGGCCCGCTGATGGCGCGTGTCACGCTCCACCATGGCTATACCGACACCGCCCCGACGGGGCCGTTCGATGCCGCGGCCTGCCTGCTGACGATGCACTTCCTGAGCCTCGACGAACGCCGCGCGACCTTGCAGGAAATCCGTCGCCGCATGCGCCCGGGCGCGCCGCTGGTCATGGCGCACCTGAGTTTTCCGCAGGCGCCGGAAGCGCAGAAGTCGCTGTGGCTCTCGCGCTATGCCGCTTTTGCAGCGGCCTCGGGTGTCGCGCCCGAGAACGCGCGCCATGCGGCCGCGGCGATCGGCGAGCGCTTGCCGCTGCTCGCGCCGGCGCAGGAAGAAGAAATGCTGAGCGAAGCCGGCTTCACGGACGTGCAGTTGTTCTATGCGGGCCTGGCGTTTCGGGGCTGGGTGGCGTGCGCCTGAAGGCTCGCGAACAGGACACCAACCCATGCAGCCTGCTCGATCTCCGGCTGCAGCTTGCCTGCCGTATCCGAGGACATCGTTGCCCACCCGCTGCTGCGCATCGATGCGGTTCCCATCCTTACTCCCATGGCCACCAAACTCAGCCTGCGCCACATCGAAACCATCCATGCCGTGATCCTGACCGGCTCGGTCACGGGTGCGGCGGCGCGCCTGTTCGTCACGCAACCCGCGATCAGCAACGTGCTGCGCGAGGCCGAGGACCGGCTCGGCTATCCGCTGTTCGACCGGCGCGGCGGCCGGCTGATGCCCACGCCCGTAGCCGACATGCTGTTCGAGGAGATCGAGCGCTCCTTCACGGGGCTCGACGCCATCAATGATTTCTGCGACCAGCTTCGACTGAGCCAGCGCCAGCGGATCTGCGTCGCCTGTACACCGTCGTTCGGCGCAACGGTGCTTCCGCTCGTCGTGAAGGGTCATGCCGGCTCGTCAGCGCCGGGATTTTTCTCAATTCAATCTCGCGCGGCACACCATGTGGCCGCGCTGGTGAGCTCGCGAAAGGCCGACATCGGCTTTGCCTTGAAGGTGCCCGACATTCCGGGCGTCGAGACCGAAGTGCTGGGCGAACTGGCCCTGTATTGCTATCTGCCTGTCGGCCATCCTTTGGCGCAGCACGCCTTCCTCACCGCGGAGCAGCTTCGGCATGAACCGATGATTTCCCTCTCGCGCATCGAGGGTGTGGAGGACATCGCGATGCAGGCGTTCGCGGGTACTGCGGGCCCGCCCGTCGCGGTGACGGAATGTCCGGCGGCGATCACCGCGTGCGCGATGGTGGCGGCCGGCATCGGCTTCATGCTGTTCGATCTTCTGCCGCGCGCGCTGTTCGATGGCTCGCGCGTCGTGGTGCGTCCGTTCAAGCCTGAATGCCATCTGACCTACCAGGCCTACTGGCTCAAGACCGCCACGGGCAGCCGCGACCATGCGCCGATCGCGCAGCGTGCGCGCGAGGCGCTGGCGGAGGTGGTGACTCAGCTGAAGCGCGACATTGCGTAGGGACGGGGATCGATGGCTGCGGCGCAGCCTGTCACCCAGTGGGCAACCAACTGCGCCGTCATGGGTGCGCCGGTGAGGCCGGTGTGCCCGTGGCCGCAGGCCACGAACAAACCCCCGTGCCCGGCGACGCGGTCGATGATCGGCAGGCTGTCGGGTGTCGAGGGGCGGAACCCGATCCAGCTCTTCGCGCCCTCGGTGTCGATGCCGGGGAACAGCTCGCGGGCCGTGCGCAGCAGGGCTTCGGTGCGCCGCGGATCGGGCGGATGGTCGAGCCCCGCGAATTCGACGGTGCCCGCGATGCGAAGGCCATGCTCCATGGGCGTTACCGCCACCGCGCGGTCCTTATCGATGAAAGGCAGCTTCAAGCGCACATTCGCGTGAGGCAGCTCCACGTGATAGCCGCGTTCGGTCTCCAGCGGCAGGCGGATGCCCAGCGGCGCGAGCAGGCGTGCCGTGTGCGCGCCGGTCGCGAGCACCACGCGCTGCGCGGCGACGCTGCCGGTGTTTCCCCAAAGCCGGAAGCCCCCGCCCGGCAGGGGCTGCACGCGCCGTATGCGCTG
>CAMLCW010000255.1 GCA_946478645.1 uncultured Variovorax sp. | reverse complement strand
ATGCCATTGCCAAGAGCGTCTTTGCCGGCCTGAGTTACGACCCGGTGACCAGCTTCGTGCCGGTGGGGCAAGTCGCCTCGGTGCCGCTCATCCTGGTCGTGAGACCCGACTCGAAAGCGCGCACGCTCGATGAGCTCGGTGCACTCGCGCGGGCGCAGGCAGGCAAGCTCAACTACGCCTCGGCAGGCCCGGGCGGTCCGCAGCACCTGACTTCGGAACTGTTCACCGCCGCCACCCGCAGCCAGATCACGCACATTCCCTACAAGAGCGGCTCGGCGGGCGTCACTGCGGTGCTCGCAGGTCACGTCGACCTGTTCTTCGCAGGCATGCCGCCCGCGCTGGCGCAGATCAATGCCGGCAAGCTGCGCGCGCTGGCGGTCACCACCGCCGCGCGATTCCCCGCGGCACCCGAGGTGCCGACGGCGATGGAGGCGGGCCTGCCCGGATTCGAAGCCGACAACTGGCATGCGCTTTTTGCGCCCGCTGGCACGCCGGAGACCGTGGTGGCTCGCCTCAACAAGGAACTCGGCATCGTGCTGCAAGACCGGCAGGTGGTTGCGCAGCTGCTGAAGATCGGTGCGGTCGCCAAGGGCGGTAGCCCTTCGGACCTGGCAAAGCTGGCAGCCGCCGACAGCGAAAAATGGGCGCGGGTCGCGAAACGCACCGGCATCGCCGTCAACTGACGAGGGGACATCCATGGAACCGATGAACCTGCTCATCATCATGGACGATGAGCACAACAAGAAGATGCTGGGCTGCTATGGGCATCCGGCGGTGAAAACGCCCAACCTCGACCGCCTGGCCGCGCGCGGCACGCGGTTCACCAATGCCTACACCAACTCGCCCATCTGCACGCCCGCGCGCGCCGTGTTTGCCACCGGACGCCACGTGTACCAGACCGGCTACTGGGACAATGCCATCGCCTACGAGGGCAAGATCCCTGCCTGGGGACATGTGCTGCAGGCGCATGGCCATCCGGTGGTCTCGATCGGCAAACTGCACTATGCGAGCGAAGAGGCGAACACCGGCTTCGACCGGCAGGTCATTCCCATGCACATCGAAGGCGGCGTGGGCGACCTGCACGGGCTGCTGCGCGAGCCGCTGCCGGTGCGCCATCAGTCGAAAGACATGGCCACGCGAATCGGCCCGGGTGACACCACCTACACCGGCTACGACCGCCAGATCGCCGACGAGGCCTGCCAGTGGCTGCAGACCGAAGGCGCCCGGCCGAGCGACAAACCCTGGACCCTCTTCACCTCTTTCATCTCGCCGCACTCGCCGCTGGTCGCGCCGCAGGCGTACTACGACATGTACCCGCCCGAATCGATCGTGCTGCCCAAGAAGCGGCCCGCGGGCTTCGCGCATCCGTGGTGGGATGCGCTCAACAAGTGCTACATCTTCGACCAGAGCTTTCGCGACGACCACCAGCGCCGTATTGCCATCGCTTCGTACTACGCGCTGTGCACCTACATCGATGCCCAGATCGGCCGCGTGCTCGACACGCTCGCGGCCACCGGCCTCGAGCACAACACGCGCGTGGTGTTCCTGTCGGACCACGGCGACAACATGGGCGCGCGCGGGCTCTGGGGCAAGTCGAACATGTACGAGGAATCGGCGGGCATTCCGATGATCGCGGCCGGCCCGGGCATCGGCGAGGGCAAGCAATGCGACGCGCCGGTCTCGCATGTCGACTTCTGGCCCACGATCCTGGAAGCCGTGTGCGTGCCGGTCGAAAGCCGCGCGCCAAAGGACCATCCGGGCCGCTCGCTGTTCGCCGCCATGCGCGAGTCCGAGGCCGAGGCGCGCGAGCGGGTGGTGCTGAGTGAATACCATGCGGCCGGCTCGATCAGCGCCTGCTACATGATCCGCAAGGGTGACTGGAAGTACATTCACTACACCGGTTTCCAGCCCGAGCTTTTCAACCTGCGCGAGGATCCTGAGGAGCTCGCGGACCGCGCCGCCGACCCGACATGTGCCAGCGTGCTGGCGGCGCTCGAGCAGGAGCTCCGGCAGCGCCTCGACCCCGAAGCCACCGATCGGCGGGCCAAGGCCGCGCAGGCCGAACTCATCGAAAAGCACGGCGGCTACGAGGCGCTCGAGAAACGCGGCGGTGGCAGCTACACGCCCGTGCCCGGCGAAGAGGTGCAGCTGCTTCGCGGCTGAGTCCGGGCCTCTTCTGCTTCCAGGCCCGGGAAAATCGAACGTTCACAGCGCACAAGGAAAGAGCATTTCAATGAACTCATCGCAAGTCGGCGTCATCGGCCTGGGTGCCATGGGCAGCGGCATGGCAAGCTCGCTGCGGCGCGCCGGCCATCACGTGCGCGTTTTCGACGTGCGGCCCGAAGCGGCGCAGGCGTTTGCCGATGAAGGCGGCACGGCATGCGCATCGCCCGCCGAAGTGGCCGCCGGCTGCGAGGTGCTGGTGTCGGTGGTCGTGAACGCCGCCCAGACCGAGGCCGTGCTGTTCGGCCCCGACGGCGCGGCGGCGGCCATGAAGCCCGGCAGCGTGTTCATCATGTGCTCCACGGTCGATCCCAACTGGTCGATCGCGCTCGAAGCGCGGCTGGCCGCGCTCGGCATCCTCTACATCGACGCGCCGATCTCCGGCGGTGCGGCCAAGGCCGCGAGCGGCGAGATGACGATGATGACCGCCGGCACGCCCGGGGCCTATGCCAGGGCCGGCGCGCTGCTCGACGCCATGGCCGCCAAGGTCTACCGCCTGGGCGACCGCGCGGGGGCGGGCAGCAAGGTCAAGATCATCAACCAGTTGCTGGCCGGCGTGCACATCGCCGCGGCGGCCGAGGCGATGGCGCTCGGCCTGCGCGAGGGCGTGGACCCGGCCGCGCTCTACGAGGTCATCACCCACAGCGCCGGCAACAGCTGGATGTTCGAGAATCGCATGGCGCACGTGCTCGCGGGCGACTACACGCCGCTGTCGGCCGTCGACATCTTCGTGAAGGACCTGGGCCTGGTGCTCGACGTGGCGCGCGCGAGCAAGTTTCCGCTGCCGCTGTCGTCCACCGCACACCAGATGTTCATGCAGGCATCGACCGCGGGCCATGCGCGCGAGGACGACAGCGCGGTGATCAAGATCTTTCCGGGCATCGAACTGCCGGGCGCGAAGAAGCCCGGCGATTGAACACAGACACACACTCAAAAAACACCTGCAGGACCCTGACGACATGAACATCCTCATCACCGGCGGCTGCGGCTTTGTCGGCGCCCGCCTCGCCCGCACGCTGCTCGCAGGCGGCCCGCTCGCCGTGGCCGGCGGCACGGCACAGCCGATCGCCCGCATCACCCTGGCCGACCGCGTGCCGCCGCCGGCCGATCTGGCGGCCGACGCGCGCGTGCAGTTCCTGCAGGGCGACCTGCTCGAGCAAGCCACGGGCGGTGCACTGCCGATCGTCGACACGCAGCTCGTGTTCCACCTCGCCGCCGCGGTGAGCGGCGAATGCGAGGCCGATTTCGACCTCGGCATGCGCAGCAACCTCGACACCACGCGCGTGCTGCTCGACGCCTGCCGCCGCGCGGGCCAGGCGCCGGTGTTCGTCTTCTCGAGCTCGGTGGCGGTTTTCGGCGATTCGCCCGAGCAGCGGCTGCCCGCGGTGATCGAGGACACGACGCTGCCCACGCCGCAGAACAGCTACGGCATCCAGAAGTTCATCGGCGAGCAGCTGGTGGCCGACTTCTCGCGCAAGGGCTTCGTGCAGGGCCGCAACGTGCGGCTCATGACGGTGTCGGTGCGGCCGGGCCGGCCCAACGGCGCGGCCTCGAGCTTTTTGAGCGGCATGCTGCGCGAGCCGCTTGCGGGCGAGCGCGCGCGCTGCCCGGTGGCGCCCGAGACGGCGGTGGCGATCGCCTCGCCCGGCAACACGGTCGCGGGCCTGGTGCGCGCCGCCACCGCGAGCGCGGCCGAATGGGGCGCGCGCACGGCGGTCAACCTGCCGGCGCTGACGACCACGGTGCGCGAGATGGCCGAGGCGCTCGAACGCATCGCGGGCCGGGAAGCCACCGCGCTGATCGACTGGGAACCCGACGCGGCGATTGCGAAGATCGTCACCAGCTGGCCGAGCCGCATCCACGCGGCGCGCGCCGAGGCGCTGGGCCTGAAGGCCGACGCGAGCTTCGACGCCATCCTGCGCGACTACGTGCGCGAGAACCCGCAGGCGGTGAAGCTCGCGGTGAAGGGCGGCTGAGCGATGGCCGCCAAGCTGCTGCTCGGCTGCATCGCCGACGATTTCACCGGCGCCACCGACCTTGCCAACAACCTGGTGCGCGCCGGCATGCGCGTGGTGCAGGCCATCGGCGTGCCGCCGGGTCCGCTCGATACCGAGGTCGACGCGGTGGTGGTCGCGCTCAAGTCGCGCACCATCGCGCCGGCCGAGGCCGTGGCGCAGTCGCTCGAGGCGCTGCGCTGGCTGCAGGCGCAGGGCGCGCAGCAGATCTACTTCAAGTACTGCTCGACCTTCGACAGCACGCCCAAGGGCAACATCGGCCCGGTGACGGAGGCGCTGATGGACGCGCTGGCCTGCGACTTCACCATCGCCACGCCGGCTTTCCCCGACAACAAGCGCACGGTGTTCAAGGGCTACCTGTTCGCGGGCGACGTGCTGGTCAACGAAAGCGGCATGCAGAACCATCCGCTCACGCCGATGACCGACGCGAACCTGGTGCGCGTGCTGCAAGCGCAGTGCACGCGCAAGGTCGGACTCATCGACCACGCCGTGGTGGCACGCGGTGCGAGCGCGATCACGGAACGCATCGCAGCGCTGAAGGCCGAGGGCGTCTCGATCGCGATCGTCGATGCCGTCTCGAACGACGACCTGCTGCGGCTCGGCCCGGCGCTCGCGGCGATGCCGCTGGTCACGGCCGGTTCGGGCGTGGCGATCGCGTTGCCGGCCAACTTCGGGCTCGCGCCGTCGTCGCAGGCGAGCGCGCTGCCGCCCGCGGCCGGGCTGTGCGCCGTGGTGTCGGGCAGCTGCTCGCTCGCGACCAACCGGCAGGTGCACGACTTCATCGGGCGCGGCGGTGCGGCGATGGCCATCGATCCGCTGCGCATCGCGGACGGCGTGGACGTGGCGGCCGAGGTGCTGGCCTGGGCCGCGCCGCTGGTCGACAAAGGCCCGGTGCTCGTCTACTCCACCGCCGAGGCCGGCGCCGTGAAGTCGGTGCAGGGCCGGCTCGGCGTCGACGAGGCCGGCGCGATGGTCGAGCGCACCATCGCGGCGATCGCGCGCGGGCTGGTCGAACACGGCGTGCGCCAGCTGGTGGTGGCTGGCGGCGAGACGTCGGGCGCCTGCGTGCAGGAACTTCGCATCGCGCAGATGCAGATCGGCGCCCAGATCGATCCCGGCGTGCCGTGGTGCCATGCCCGCACCGGCGTCGCGGATGGCGCCTCCGTGCACATCGCACTCAAGTCGGGCAACTTCGGCGGCGACGATTTCTTCACCCGCGCGTTCACGGTGCTGGCATGACGGAAGAAGCCCGCGCCCGCGAAGAGATCTGCCGTGTCGGCCGCAGCCTGTTCGAGCGCGGCTACGTGCATGCCACGGCCGGCAACATCAGCGTGCGGCTCGACGATGGCGGGTTTCTGATCACGCCGACCGATGCCTGTCTCGGCTTCCTCGATCCGGCCCGGCTGGCCAGGCTCGATGCAGAAGGGAAGCAGCAAAGCGGCGACCGCGCCAGCAAGACCATCGCGCTGCACATGCGCATCTACGCGGCCGCGCGCCGCTTCGATGCGGGCACGGCCTGCGTGATCCACACGCACAGCACGCATTGCGTGGCGCTCACGCTGACCGACGCAAAAGGCGAGCTGCTGCCCGCGCTGACGCCGTATTTCGTCATGAAGGTCGGGCATGTGCCGCGCATTCCGTACCACCGGCCCGGCGCGCCCGAGGCCGCCGAGCGCGTCGCGGAAGCCATCGCGCAATACGGCGCTGCCGGCAAACCGATTCGTGCCGTCATGCTCGAACGCCTTGGCCCCAACGTCTGGCACGACAGCCCCGCCGCGGCGATGGCCGTGCTCGAAGAACTCGAAGAGACGGCCCGGCTCCAGATGCTCGCCGGACCCGCACGGCCCGCGCCGCTCGGCCCTGAACAGATCGACGAACTGCGCCGCAGCTTTGGTGCGCGTTGGTAGCCGGCCGTAGTAAAAACACGCCATGCCTCAATTCGCCGCCAACCTCTCGATGCTCTATCCCGAGCTCGATTTCCTCGACCGCTTCGAAGCCGCCGCGAAGGACGGTTTCAAGGCCGTCGAATACCTGTTTCCCTACGCCTTCGCCAAGCAAGACATCGTTGCGCGACTCAAGCACAGCGGCCTGCAGCAGGTGCTCTTCAACGCCCCGCCCGGCGACTGGGACGGCGGCGAGCGCGGCCTGGCGTGCCTGCCGGGCCGCGACGCCGAGTTCCGCGAAGGCATGACCAAAGCCATCGACTACGCCGTGGCGCTCGACTGCCCGCGCATCCACGTCATGGCCGGGCTCGTACCCGAAGGCCTCGAGCGCGAGGCCGTGCAGCCGGTGTATGTCGACAACCTGCGCTGGGCCGCGGCCGAGGCCGCCAAGGCCGGGCGCGAGGTGCTCGTCGAGCCGATCAACACGCGCGACATTCCGCGCTTCTTCCTGAACCGGCAGGACCATGCGCACGAAATCGTCGAGCTGGTGGACGCGCCCAACCTCAAGGTGCAGATGGACCTGTACCACTGCCAGATCGTCGAGGGCGACGTGGCGATGAAGATCCGCAAGTACCTGCCGACGGGCCGCGTGGGCCACATCCAGATCGCCGGCGTGCCCGAGCGCCACGAGCCCGACATCGGCGAGCAGAACTATCCTTATCTTCTCGAACTGCTCGACAGCGTTGCGGCGGAATGCGGCTGGCAGGGCTGGGTCGGCTGCGAGTACCGGCCGAAGCGCGGCGCCGAATCCGGCGGCACCTCGGCCGGGCTCGGCTGGCTGCGCGCCTGGCAACAGCCGCGCGCATGAAGCTCGAATCGGTGCGCATCCCGCCGCGGCTGCGCGGCTTCGATGCGCATGGCGACGTACAGCTGTTCGACGTGACGCTCGCGGGCGACCGCGTGCAAGCCATCGACGCGAGCGCTTCCCAGGCCCCGGCCGACGCGCGCGGCACGCTGCTGAGCGCACTGGTCGAGGCGCATGCGCACATCGACAAGAACTACACCGTGCAGGAAACCGGCGCGGCCGAAGGCGACCTGTTCGCGGCCATCGCGCGCATGGACCGGCACCGCGCCGGCTGGACCGGCGAGACGCTGCGCCCGCGCATGGAACGCGCGCTGCACGAGGCCTGGCGCGCGGGCGTGCGCGCGCTGCGAACGCACATCGACTGGGTCGCGGCCGAGGCGCCGGCCGCGCTCGCGGTGTTCGAGGCGCTGCGCACCGAATGGCAGGGCCGCATCGACCTGCAGTTCGTCTCGCTCACGCCCCTCGACCTGTTTGCCGACCTCGATGCGGGCGAGCGCATTGCCAGGCAGGTGAAGCGCGCGGGCGGCACGCTCGGCGCTTTTGTCTACCGCAACGAAGGCCTCGTGCACAAGCTGGGCCGCGTGTTCGATCTCGCGC
>CAMLCW010000254.1 GCA_946478645.1 uncultured Variovorax sp. | reverse complement strand
CAGCAGCAGGCGCAGCAGAACGCGATGCGCCAGGCGCAGGAAGCCCAGGTCCGCGCGATGCAGCAGCAGCGCGGCTTCACCGCACCCGGCGTGCCGCCGCAGCAGCAGCAGCAACCGGCGGCGCCGGGCCGAAGCAGCGACGAGCGCCGCCGTCTCATGACCTCGCCCGATCGCTGAGAAACGCAAGCCGAGGCCGCCCGCGGCCGACGCTGCCTTCCGCCCGCTACAGTCGGCGGCAAGGAGCGTCTTTTCCATGGCCACATTCGACTTCGATCTCTTCGTCATCGGCGGCGGCAGCGGCGGCGTGCGCGCGGCACGCATGGCCGCGCAGCTGGGGGCGCGCGTTGCGCTGGCCGAGGCGGCCGCGCTCGGCGGCACCTGCGTCAACGTGGGCTGCATACCGAAGAAGCTCTACAGCTACGCGGCCGGCTACGCCGAGTCGTTCGAGGAGGCCGACGGCTACGGCTGGACGCTGCCGTCGGCGCCGCGCTTCGACTGGGCGCACCTGAAGGCGCAGCGCGCCGGCGAGATCGGCCGGCTCAACGGCGTGTATGCCGCGCTGCTGAAGAACGCGGGCGTGCGGCTCGTCACGGGATGGGCACAGCTGGTCGATCCCCATACCGTCGAGGTCGACGGCCGCCGCCACACCGCGCGCCACCTGCTGGTGGCCACCGGCGGCACGCCTTTCGTGCCCGACATCCCGGGCCGCGCGCTGGCCGCCACCTCCGACGACATGTTCGACCTCGAACCCTTCCCCCAGCGCCTGCTGGTGGTCGGCGGCGGCTACATTGCCTGCGAATTCGCCTCGATCTTCAACGGCCTCGGTGCCCAGGTCACGCAGCTGCACCGGCGCGCGCACCTGCTCACCGGCTTCGACGACGACGTGCGCCAGTTCGTCGCGCACGAGATGGGCAAGGCCGGCGTGGACGTGCGGCTGAACTGCGAGGCGGCCTCCATCGCGCGGGCGCAGGGAGGCGGCCTCGTCGTCACGCTCGAGCGCGGCCAGGAGATCGAGGCCGACACCGTGCTCTTCGCCACCGGCCGCGTGCCGAACACCCAGTCGCTCGGCCTCGAGGCCGCAGGCGTCGCGCTCGGCGAACGCGGCGCGATCGCGGTCGATGCCAACTACCGCAGCTCGGTGCCTTCGATCTACGCGGTCGGCGACGTCTCCACGCGCGTGCCGCTCACGCCGGTGGCGCTCGCCGAGGCCATGGTGGTGGTCGATGCGCTGTTCGGCCAGGGGCGGCGCACGCTCGACTACGAGTACATCCCGACCGCCGTGTTCACCCATCCGAACATCGGCATCTGCGGCTACACCGAGGACGATGCGCGCGCGAAGTTCGGCGAGGTCACGGTGTTCTCGAGCGAGTTCAAGTCGCTGCGCCACACGCTGTCGGGCCGCAGCGAGCGCACCTTCATGAAGCTGGTGGTCGACAAGGCGAGCGATCGCGTGGTCGGGCTGCACATGGTCGGCGCCGACGCCGGCGAGATCGTGCAGGGCTTTGCCGTGGCGATGCGCGCGGGCGCCACCAAGGCCATGTTCGACAGCACCATCGGCATCCACCCGACCGCGGCCGAAGAGTTCGTGACGATGCGCGAGCCGATGCCGGGCTGACCAGGGCCTGTCAACGCTACGCCGCGCGCCGCTGCCTGCCTTCGAGCAGCTTCACCATCACGAGGAGCACGCGGTTGGCGGGCGTGGCAACGCCCAGCGCCTCGCCGCGGCGCACGATGAAGCCGTTCAGGTGGTCGATCTCGGTCGGCTTGCCGCGCGCGAGGTCCTGCGCGGTGGACGAGCTCTGCGACGGCATCGACTGCGCAATGCCGCGCAGCGCCGCATCGGTGTCGCCCGGCACCGCCACGCCGTCGGCTTGGGCCACCGCGAGGCATTCGGCGACCACGTCGCGGATCACCTCGGCCACGCCCTCGCCTTTCACGAGCTCGCCGTAGGGCAGCTGCGACACGGCCGACAGTGCGTTGTAGGCGCAGTTGAGCACCAGCTTGGCCCACAGCGCGCCGCGCACGTCGCCGGAGACCTGCGCGGGCACGCCGGCGGCGATCAATGCCTCGGCCACCTCGGCGCTCCTGGGCGACGGCGCGATCACCAGCTCGCCACGGCCGTGGTGGCGCACATGGCCCGGGCCCGCCATCTCCGTGGCCACGTAGACCACGGCAGCGGCCACCTCGCAGGCGAGCACGGCGCGCACGCGCGCGTCGTTGTCGACGCCGTTCTGCAGTGTCAGCACCAGCGCCCCAGGCGACAGGTGCGGCCGCACCTGTGCGGCGGCTGCCTCGGTGTCGGCCGACTTGACGCAGAACAGCACCAGGTCGGCGCCCTGCACCGCCGCCGGCGCGGTGCTTGCGCCGAGCGGAACGTGTTCGTCGACCGCCTTCGTCTCTAGCCGCAGGCCGCGGGCGCGCACCGCCTCGACGTGCGCGGCACGGCCGATCAGCACCACCTCATGGCCCGCGCGCGCGAGCATCGCGCCGTAATAGCAGCCGACCGCGCCGGCGCCCATGACTGCGACTTTCATCTGCCTGCCTTTCCATGCCGAACGCAACTTCGCGGAGGGTAACCGCAGCGAGCGCCCGCGCCGCGCGCATTGCACAATGCCGCCATGCCCTACATGCCCACTTTCGTCGCCCCAGCCCGCTTCAACGACGCCGCCGCCGCCCTCGAACAGGTCAAGGCCATCTACCAGGGCGGCCTCGCGCACCTGCGCGAGTCGATGCTGCGCTTCGTGGCCGGCGAGGCGCTGCCGGGCCGGGTGCGGGCCTGCTATCCGTATGTGCGGGTGCACACGCACACCGTGACGCGGCACACGCCGCCGGCCAATGCGGGCCTGAGCTACGGCTTCGTCGCCGGGCCGGGCCGCTACGAGACCACGCTGACGCGGCCCGACCTGTTCTCGCGCTACTACCTCGACCAGTTCCGGCTGCTGCTGGAGAATCACCAGGTCGAGCTCGAGGTCGGCACCAGCACCCAGCCGATCCCGATCCATTTCTCGTTCGCCGAGAACGACCACATCGAAGGCACGATGAGCGAGGATCGCCGCGCGCTGATGCGCGACGTGTTCGACCTGCCCGACCTCGGCGTGATGGACGACGGCATCGCCAACGGCACCTTCGAGGCGCACCCCGGCGAGGCGCAGCCGCTGTCGCTGTTCACCGCGGCGCGGGTCGACTATTCGCTGCACCGGCTGCGCCACTACACGGGCACCGCGCCCGAGTGGTTCCAGAACTTCGTGCTGTTCACCAACTACCAGTTCTACATCGACGAGTTCGTGCGCCTGGGCCACGAGGCGATGGCCGACGAGAAGAGCGAGTACATCGCCTTCATCGAGCCCGGCAACGTGGTCACGCGGCGCCGCGGCCTGGCCGCGGGCGCCAGCGCCAACTACGGCGCGCTGCTCGACGGCAGCCAGGGCACGGCACCGTCGCGGCTGCCGCAGATGCCGGCCTACCACCTGGTGCGCGAGGACCGCAGCGGCATCAGCATGGTGAACATCGGCGTCGGCCCGGCCAACGCCAAGACCATCACCGACCACATCGCGGTGCTGCGTCCGCACGCCTGGATGATGCTCGGCCACTGTGCGGGCCTGCGCAACGCGCAGCAGCTCGGCGACTACGTGCTCGCGCATGCCTACGTGCGCGAGGACCACGTGCTCGACGAGGAGCTGCCGCTGTGGGTGCCGATCCCGGCGCTCTCGGAGATCCAGCTCGCGCTCGAGAAGGCGGTGGCCGACGTCACGCGCTTCGAAGGCCCCGACCTGAAGAAGATCATGCGCACCGGCACCGTCGCGAGCACCGACAACCGCAACTGGGAACTGCTGCCCGGCAACCAGCCGCAGCGCCGCTTCAGCCAGAGCCGGGCGGTGGCGCTCGACATGGAAAGCGCCACCATCGCGGCCAACGGCTTCCGCTTCCGCGTGCCCTACGGCACCCTGCTGTGCGTGAGCGACAAGCCGCTGCATGGCGAGATCAAGCTGCCGGGCATGGCCAACCACTTCTACCGCGAGCGCGTGGAGCAGCACCTGCGCATTGGCATGCGGGCCATCGACATCCTGCGCCAGCAGGGCTCGACGCGGCTGCACAGCCGCAAGCTGCGCAGCTTCGCCGAGGTCGCGTTCCAGTAAGCCGGCGGGGCGGCCGCCGGCATCAGCCGAACAGCTCGGGCATCTCACGCTGTGCCTTCGGCGTCAGCGTGAGTGCGCGGCCGTCGAGCGCCTGGCGCACCCAGCCGCGGCGCAGCGACAGCTGAAGCCAGGCCGCGCCGAGCGCGCCGCCCAGGTGCGGCCGGCGTTCGCTCCAGTCGAGGCAGGCGCAGGCAAAGCGCCGCCGCGAGCGCCGGACCGCGTCGACGTCCAGGCCCAGGCTCTCGAACGCGACCGCGCCTTCGGCCGTGAGTTCGTAGGCGCCGCTCGCCAACCCGCTGAGCCAGCCCTGCGCATGCAGCCGGTCGTGCAGCGCCACGCCCGCGGTGCCGGCCATGTGGTCGTAGCAGGTGCGCGCGGCGCGCAGGCGGCTCGGCGTGCTCGGCGCGAAACCGGCGGCCGGCAAGGCGGGTACCGCGCCGGCCAACACCATGAGGCTTTCGAGTGCCGCGGCCACCTGCTCGCCGGCGAGGCGGAAATAGCGGTGCCGGCCCTGCACCCACAGTTCGACCAGCCGCTCGTCGCGCAGCCGTGCGAGGTGCGCGCTCGCGGTGGAGGCCGCCACTTCGGCCGCGGCCGCCAGTTCGGTCGCGGTGCGCGCATGGCCGTCCATCAGGCAGCCCAGCATGCGGGCGCGCGCGGGCTCGGCGATGGCGCCGGCCAGGCGCGCGAGCTGCAGGTCCGCGTTGGCGGACGGGTCGGTGGTGGCGGTCTTGCGCATGGCCGCATCGTAAGGCGCCGCTGCGGGCACGCTTCGTTCACGGCCGAAGTGTGGCGGCAGCATCGCGCGCACACTGCGGCGACCATGATGACGACGCCACCCCCCGCCTCCTTGCCCGGCATGCCGGCCGACCCCGTTGCCGCCGTCGTGCATGCCGATCCGTACCCGTACTACGAGCGCCTTCGCGCCGGGCCGGCGCTCGCATGGCATGCGCCGCTGCGGCTCTGGGTCGCGAGCCGCGCCGAGGTGATCGAATCGCTGCTGCTCGCCCACGACGCGCTGCGCGTGCGCCCCGAAGGCGAGCCCGTGCCGCGCGCGATCGCCGGCAGCCCGGCCGGCGAGGTGTTCGGGCACCTGGTGCGCATGAACGACGGCGCCGCGCACACCGCGCACAAGCCGGCGCTGCAACGCGCGCTGGCCGGGCTGGACCTGCGTGCCGCGCATGCGGCGGCGCTCGACGTGGCGCGCCGCTTGCCCGAGCGCCCGCTCGCGGAGATGCTGTTCGCGCTGCCGGTGCAGGCGGTGGCGCACCTGCTGGGCTTCGCGCCCGCAGCGCTGCCGCAGGTCGAGGCGTGGATGCGCGATTTCGTCGCCTGCCTGTCGCCCTTGTCGAGCGCACCGCAACTGGCGCGCGCGAACGACGCGGCCGCCGCGCTGATGTCGCGCTTCGAGGCGGTGGCCGCCAGCGCGCCGCCGCGCGAGGCGACGCTGCTGGCCGCGGTGCGCGCCGAAGCCGGCGCCGACAAGGCCCTGCACCGCGCGCTGCTGGCCAACCTGGTCGGGCTGCTGTCGCAGACCTGCGATGCCACGGCCGGGCTGCTCGGCAACAGCCTCGCGGCGCTGGCGCGCGAGCCCGCCGCGCGGGAGGCCGCGCGCACGCCCGACGGGCTGCAGGCCGTCGTCGAGGAAACCGCCCGCCACGACGCGCCGGTGCAGAACACGCGGCGCTTCGTCGCGGCGCCGGCGCGCATCGCGGGCGTGCCGCTGGCGGCGGGCGACGCGGTGCTGCTCGTGCTGGCCGCGGCCAACCGCGATCCGGCGCTCAACGCCGAGCCCGACCGTTTCATGCCGCAGCGCCCTGCGCGGCGGCTGCTGGGCTTCGGCCACGGCATGCACGTCTGCCCGGGCCAGGCACTCGCCTGCACGCTCGCGGCCGCGGGGCTCGAGGCGCTGCGCGCGCGCGGAGTCGATCTCGATGCGCTGCGCGAACGCGGCTGGCGCTATCGGCCGTCGGCGAATGCGCGGATTCCGGTCTTCTTCGATTGAGTCAGGCCGCAGCCCACGCGCCGGTGTGCGCCAGGTGCGGCGACAGTTCCGCCTCGCCCCAACGCAGCGGCAGCGCAGCAGGGCGGCGCAGCAGCGTGTCGACGCCCAGCCGCAGCAGCCGCTCGGCGCCCTCGAAGGCCGCGACCTCGGGCCCATCCCAGACGATCTCGGCGCGGGCCGTGAGGTGCAGCAGTTCGCCGGTCTCGAAATCGATGAACAGCAGACCCGCGCGCGGATGCACCGCGAGATTCCCGAGTGTGTTGAAGAAACGGTTGCCCGCGAAGTCGGGCACGGTGAGGGTGCCATCGGCATCGACGCGCACGAAGCCCGGCCGACCGCCGCGGTGCGACACGTCCACGCCCTGCGCTTCGGGCGAAGCCTCGTCGCCGGCCGCGGCCTGCGGCGGCAGCGCCGAGGCGATGAACAGCGTGTCGGCGCGGGCGATCAGCCGGCGCGCCGCCGCGTCGAGGCCGGCGCGCCGCTCGATGGGCGGCGCGGTGGTGCCCCCTTCCGGCGCGAACAGCGGCTCGCGCGCCTGGATGTACTTCGGGCAGTTGCCGAAGCTCTGCTGCACCGCCAGCATGAAGCCGCCGCCGTCGAGCGCCTCGACCCGGCCGTTCAGGCGGTTGCGCCGCCGCGTGTGCGGCTCGATCCCGAGCAGGCCGAGCGAGGCGCCGGGCACCAGCTGGCCGGCCAGCGGATCGCCGGCGGCCGGCAGCGCATCGATGCGCAGGTGCGTGGCATCGGGCGAATGCGCGAAGCCGGGCGGCGCCGAGAGCACGCTGGCCCAGGGCTGGTGGTCGGCGTCGAGGCTGCCGACCAGCAGGAACGGCAGCTGCGCGAAGAACGCGCGGTGCTGCTCGGGCATGAAGTCGCGGATCACGCGTGGACCGGCCGCCGCCATGATCTCGCGCGCG
Source organism: uncultured Variovorax sp. (assembly GCA_946478645.1). The sequence goes on along the minus strand of CAMLCW010000254.1, from coordinate 538 downwards.
CCCGCCCGCGCCTGCAGCGCGCGCTCGCCGGCATGGAACGGCGCGGCGATCATGCGGCTGCCGCCAGCCCGACGGGGGTGCGCACCATCGGCACGAAGCCCGGCAGCGCCTCGATGCGCGCCAGCCACGCGCGCAGGTGCGGATACGCATCGAGCGACACGCGTCCCTCGGGCGCGCGCGCCACGTAGGCGTAGTTCGCCAGGTCGGCGAGCGTGGGCGAGGTGCCGGCCAGGAAGGGCTCACGCTCTAGGTGCATCTCCATCACCGCGAGCAGCAGGTGCGAGCGCGACACCGTTTCGGCCGGATCGGCGGGCAGGTCGAACAGCACCATCACGCGTGCCGCGGCCGGGCCGTAGGCCAGCGGTCCCGCGGCCACCGAGAACCAGCGCTGCACCCGCGCGGCGCCGAGCGGATCGCGCGGCATCCACTGCGCCGGATCGCTCGCGTAGCGCTCGTTGAGGTACACCAGGATCGCGTTCGAGTCGGCCAGCGTGAGCGCGCCGTCCTCGATCACCGGCACCTGGCCGAAGGGATTGCG
>CAMLCW010000253.1 GCA_946478645.1 uncultured Variovorax sp. | reverse complement strand
CGCCGCCGCCCGCGATCCGGGGCGGCCAGGTCGGCCGCGGTGCGCGCATGGGCATCCTCGGCAATGCCGCGGTCATGGAAACGCCGTTCAGCGTGACCAGCTACACCGCCCAGACGATCGAGAACGACCAGGCGCGTTCGGTGGCCGACGTGCTGGCGGCCGACCCGTCGGTGCGCATGGGCAGTGCGCGATCGAACATCAACGAAGACATCACGATCCGCGGCTTCAGCGTGCCGAGCAGCGACTTCGCGCTGAACGGCGTGTTCGGCGTCACGCCCTACTGGCGCGCGCCGCTCGAGGCGGTGGAACGGGTCGAGGTCATCAAGGGTCCGTCGGCGTCGCTGTTCGGCATGACGCCCGGCGGCAGCGTGGGCGGCGTGGTCAACCTCGTGCCCAAGCGCGCGGAGAGCGAGCCGATCACGCGCCTCACGGGCAGTTTCTCGTCCGACGCGGTGTTCGGCGCGCACGTCGACATCGGCCGCCGCTTCGGACCGGACGGCGCCTTCGGCGTGCGCGTCAATGCGATGCAGCGCGAAGGCGACACGGCCATCCAGGGCCAGTCCACGCGCGAGACGCTCGGTGCCGTCGCGCTCGACTACCGCGGCCGGGCGCTGCGCGCCTCGCTCGACCTGCTGGCGCAGAAGGAACGCATCGACAACGTGGTGCGCCAGTTCCAGGCCGGGCCGACGCTCACCGCCATTCCGCGGGCGCCGGAGAACAGCTACCCCTACCCCGGCCTGGGCTGGACCGACGGGCGCAACGGCTCGGCCGTGTTCAAGGCCGAATACGACCTGAACGACCACCTCACGGCCTATGCAAGCTACGGCCAGCGCAAGCTGAACTGGGACGCGGTGGCCTCCAATCCCGCGATCGACAACGCCGCGGGCGACTACAGCTTCTTCGGCGGCTGGCAGCGCATGTCGGTGGAGACCAAGTCCATGGACGCCGGCCTGCGCGGCAGGTTCGCGACCGGGCCCGTGAAGCACGAAGTGGCGTTGAGCCTCTCGCGCCTCGAACAGGAACAGGGCCTGGGCTTCTACACCGGTTTCCCGGGCGGCCGCTCGAACCTCTATGCCGGCCTGCAGTTCCCCACACCGTCGACCGCCGGACTCAGCAACCCGCTGCGCCCCTACGTCGACACCAAGCTCACCAGCGTGGCGCTCGCAGACACGCTGTCGTTCATGGACGACCGGCTGCGCGTGACGCTGGGCCTGCGCCGGCAGGAGGTGGCCGGGCAGAACTACAACTTCGCCACCGGCGAACCGAGCGCCCCCTATTACAAGGAAAGTGCCACCACGCCGGTGGCCGGCATCGTCTACAAGCTGCGGCCGGACATCTCGCTCTACGCGAGCTACATCGAAGGCCTGTCGCCCGGCGACATCGCGCCCGTCAGCGCGGCGATCAGCAACCCGGGCGCGGTGATGCCGCCCTACAAGTCGAAGCAGAAGGAAGTGGGCGTCAAGTTCGACCTCGACGGCGGCATGGTCGCGGCCGTGAGCCTGTTCGAACTGACCAAGCCCAGCGCGGGCGTCTCGGGCTCGACCTTCGGCGTGTTCGGCGAGCAGCGCAACCGCGGCGTCGAAGCCACGCTGGCCGGCGAAGTGGCGCGCGGCGTGCGGCTGCTCGGCGGCGTGACCTACCTCGACGGCGAGATCACCAAGGCGGCGACCGCGGCGCTCGAAGGCAAGAAGGCGATCGGCGTGCCCGACTGGCAGCTGAACCTCGGCGCCGAATGGGACCTGCCCTTCGCGCCCGGGCTGACGCTCACGGGCCGCATGATCCACACCGGCCGGAGCGCGGTCGATCCCGCCAACACGCTGCACATTCCCGGCTGGAACCGCTTCGATGCGGGTGCGCGCTATGCGGCGCGCATCGGCGGAAAGCCGGTCACCTTCCGCTTGAACGTGGAGAACCTGCTCGACAAGGACTACTGGGGCACATCGACGGCGGGCTACCTGTTCGTCGGCTCGCCGCGCACGGTGAGCCTGTCGGCGAGCATCGACTTCTGAGGGTGGTGGCGCAGGGCGCTTTGACCATTACAGTAACCAAATAGCTGACTCGGAGCCAGCTTTCTGGTTACCATGATGGTCAATTCATGACCATCTCGGCCACCACCGTCATCCAGATCCACCGCGATGGCGCGTGGCAACCCGCTGCCACCCTCCAGCCGCTCGGCGCAGACAAATGCCGCTTCGAGTACCTGCCCGAATATGTCTTTGGCGCGTCCGATCCGTGGCCGGTCGCGTTGGGCTTGCCCATCGGCATGGCGCCGGACCGGTTCATCGAAGGACCGACCGGACGCGAGGCGGATCGTCGCGCACCGGCGTTTCTCTATGACCTGGTGCCGCAAGGCAAGGGCCGCAGGTACCTGCTCGACGCGCTGAGGCTCGCGGACAGCGACAACCTGGTCGTGCCGCTGCTGATGGCCGGCGCGTTCAACCCGATCGGCTGCCTGCGCCTGGAGAGCGCCCTCTCGTTCTTCGAGGAGCAGGTCCGAAAGAATCCGGATCCCGCCACGGCGCAGGGATTCGACCTCGACGACGTGCTCACGCGGAGCCAGGGCTTCCTCGATCATCTTTCGCTCCACGCGATGCTCGCCTCGGGCACCACGGGCGTGCAAGGGGCTGCACCGAAGTTCCTCCTGAGCGTCGACAACGATGGCCGATGGTTCGCAGACATGGCGCTGCCCGACGCGCGCGCCCAGGCGCACTGGCTCGTGAAGCTTCCCCGCGGCGAGAGCGAAGACGACCGGGCCGTCCTCCGCAACGAGGCAGGTTACCTGCGCCTCGCCGCGGCCTGCGGCATGCGGACCTTCGCGGCGCCCGAGCTGCATGGCGAACGCCTGTTCGTCCGGCGCTTCGATCGCCAGGTCAGCGACGGCCAGGTCCACCGGCTTCACCAGGAGAGCCTCGCGAGCCTCTGCGACCTGCGCGGATTCGGCACTCCCCAGCGCCAGCAAGTGCTGCTGAAGGGCCTGCGCAGCGTCGTCTCCGATCCGCTTCGCGAGACCATCGAGTTCATCCGGCGCGACGTACTGAACCTGGCCATGCGCAACACCGACAACCACGCGCGCAACACGGCCGTGCAGCGGCTCGTCGACGGCACCGTGCAGCTCACGCCGGTGTTCGACTTTGCGCCGATGTTCCTCGACCCCGAAGTCGTCGTTCGCGGCTGTCATTGGCGCGATGCGACTGGGAAGGCCCAGGACAATTGGACGGCTGTACTGGAAAGCCTCGAGATCGACGACCGCGAGCGCGGCGCCATCGCCGCGGCCCTGCACGACTTCGCGCCCATCGTGGCCAACCTGCCCGTTTTCGCCCGGGACTGCGGCATCGAGCCGGACGTGATCGAGGCCTGCCGCGCGACCATCGACAAGCAGGCCGACCAGCTGCTCGCGCTCGCCGATCTCGTTCCGCGCAACCCGAAGCGGGAGCGCCGTCGTGGATAAGCGGCGCCGTCATGCCGACCCCGAACTCGAGCGCCGGTTCCGCGGCGAGTTCTACGCGGCCATCGCCTCGGGCAGCATGTCCGTCGGGCAGGCCGTGGCCGCGATGCGCCGCATCAGCAAACTGACGCAGCCGGAGTTCGCGCGGCATCGCGGCCTCAGCGTGCAGAGCCTGCGGCTGATCGAAGCGGACAAGGCCAACCCCACCGCCGACACGCTGAACAAGATCGCGCACATCTTCGGCCTGCAGGTGGGCTTCGTGCCCCGAAGCGACGAGCCGCTGTCGCTGCGCGAGCTGGCGCAGAAGGCACAGGCCAAGGCCGACTCGCCCCCCGGGCCGGCCGCAGCGTAGCCGAGGCCCGTTGAGCGAGAATGCCGGCGCGGCCACCGCAACGGCCACGCCACCGATGTACACCTCCACCTTCACTTTCGCCAAGCGCGAATTCGACGACGAGTTCCACGCGCTGGACGAAGTCATCGCCGAGCTCGCCCGATCGACGCCCGGCTACCTGGGCGAAGAGGCCTGGGAGAACCCGGCCACCGGGCTCGTGTCCAACGTGTATTACTGGAAGACGCTCGAGGCACTCCAGACGCTCATCGAGCACCCTTCGCACATCGCCGCCAAGCAGCGCCAGGCGCGCTGGCTCAAGGGCTACCAGGTCGTGATCGCGCAGGTCGTGCGCAGCTACGGCGACGGCGGCATCGTGCACCCGCTCGCGGGCTGAGCCGCAGCGGCACGCCCTTGGATCACCGCCACGGCCTCAGGCGCGTCGTGATCTGAACGCCAGAACCGCCAAGAGCGCCGCCACGCCCAGCAGCGCCAGCTCGAAGCGCGCGAAGCGATGGCCGGCCAGCGTGGTCCAGAGCGGCAGCACCGCGCACAGCAGCGCGGCAGTTGCGAACTGTTCGGGCCATGCGCGGCGGGCGGGCCGGGCGATGGCATGCAGCAGCGTCAGGCCCCAGGCGATGAAGAACAGGTGAATCTCCCACGCGCTGCGGCCGGCCAAGCCAGCCGGAAGCAGCCGGTTGCCCCAGAGGAATGCCGCCATCGCCACGGGAAGCCCCGCCACCGCGGCGACGTTGAGCCGCGCCACGAGCGGCGCCCAAAGTCCCTGCCGTCCATCGCGCGCCTGCTTCGCAAAGCGCTTGGTGGTCCACAGCACGAGCCCCGTCGCCACCATCGCGGCGCCGACCAGGCTCGACAGGAAGAACAGCCAGCGCGCCCCCGGATCGGCGAAGCGCGCCACGTGCAGGCCGTAGAGCACGCCCCAGGTCTCGGTTACCGGCGGCGAGCGGTCCCTGGCCTCGCGCAAGGCGCCGTCGTGCGCGTCGAAGGCCAGATAGCGCGGGCTGATCGAGACCCGGCCCTCGTCGCCGCGCACCACGCGCACGCGCGAAGCGGCATCGCCGGGGTTGTCGACGACGAGCCGGCCCACGCGGCTGACGCCCCAGCGCCGCTCCGCCTCGTGCAGCATCGGGCCCAGGTCGGGCAGCGGCGCAGCGATGCCGCTGGGCGCACCGGGCGGCACGAGCGCCCTCATCTCGGCACGCAGCAGCTGGCCCGTGCGCTGCGGATCGGCCGCACTGTCCGCGCCCCACGGCATGTACAGCGTCATCAAGGTGACCAGGCCGGAGTAGGTGATCATCAAGTGGAACGGCAGCGCGGTCACCGACAGCACGTTGTGCGCGTCGAGCCATGAGCGCTGGCCCTTGCCGGGCCGGAAGGTGAAGAAACTGGCGAAGATCTTCTTGTGAGTGATGACCCCGCTGACGAGCGCGACCAGCATGAACATCGTCGCCAGGCCGACGAGCCAGCGCGCCAGCGCGCGCGGCAGGTAGTGCAGCGAAAAATGAAAGTAGTAGAAGAACTCGCCCCCCTGGGTCTCGCGCGCGAGCACGGGCTTGCCGGTGAGCGGGTCCAGCATCGCGCGGCCCTGCACGTCGCCCGCGCGCCACGACACCTCGACGGTGTTGCCGCGTTCGTCGGCGAGGTCGATCACCCATTGCGACGCGCCGGGCGCGAGCTGCTGCATTCCGGCGACGGCCCGCGCAGCGCTGGTGGCGGCGTCGGGCTGGCGTTCGAGCACCGGTATTTCAGGCCGCATCCACTGGGAGATCTCTTCGCGGAAGTAGCTCACGGCGCCCGTGACAAACATGGCGTAGAGCATCCAGCCGAACAGCAGCCCGGTCCAGGTGTGGAGCCGGGCCATGGCCTGGCGCAGGGCCGCTGGATTGGTTTCGCTGGTCATGGGCGCGTGCGGCGTGCGCCGCCGGCATTCAGAAGCGGTAGAGCGCGCTGACGTTGGCGGTGCGCTCGGCGCTGCGATAGCAGAGGCCGCCGTTGCAATCGGTCAGCAACTGCTTGTCGAGCAGGTTGTTGATGTTGAACGTGAAGCGCCACGGGCCACGGTCGAAGCCGAGCGCCAGGTCAACCAGGGTGATGCCGGGGTTCATGAGGTTGGCGTTGCCCGTGTCCCACGCCGAGCGGGACTTGCCGAGGTGGCGCACGCCGAGCGCGGCAAAGCCACGCGCCGACTCGCCGACCGGGAACGCGTACCTGGCCCAGACCGACGCGCTGTGCCGCGGCGCGCTCATCTGCTGCAGGCCCAGGTCGCCGTCGTTGCTGCGCGTGATGCGGGTGTCGAGATAGGTGTACTGGGCGACCATGCTGAGGTTGTCGGTCAGCTCGGCACGGGCCTCGAACTCGAGCCCGCGCGAGCGGACCTCGCCGGTCTGGATCACCTCGCCAGGCGCATTGGGCGCGGCCGTGGTCACATTGCTGCGCACGATGTCGAACACCGACGCGGTGTAGCTGGCATTCCCCGCGGGCGGCTGGTAGCGCAGGCCCGCCTCCATCTGCCGGCCCTTCGATGGCTTCAGCAGGTTGCCGTTCAGGTCGTTGCCGATCTCCGGCGAGAACGAGGTCGCGTAGTTCGCATAGGGCGCCCATCCGCTGTCGAACAGGTACACCGCGCCGATGCGACCCGTCGTGGCGCTCGCCGAGGTGTCGTAGTCGGTGTTGCGCCTGCCGGTACGGCCGAACGTGCTCGTGCCGGATGCGTCCGCCTTGTCGTGGCGCACGCCTGCCGTGACGACCCAGCGGTTCCATTTGACCTGGTCCTGCAGGTAGACCCCGAGCTGCCGCGACGGCGCCCTGTAGACATAGGGATCGGTCGAGGGCGTCGTCCGTTCGTGCAGGTACGCGGGCGCAAAAAGGTTGAGCGGCGAGAGCGCGGTCCGGGCATAGGGAAACTCGTCGGTGGTGCGCGACTTGGCGTAGTCCACGCCCGCGAGCAGCGTGTGCGCCAGCGCGCCGGTGTCGAAGCGCGCCTGCACGCGCGTGTCGAGCTGCAGGCCCCTCCAGTGCGTCTCGCGCGGCGAGAAGAGGCGCTCGAGGGTGTAGCCGTCGGCGCGCAGCCCGCGCGGAAACACGTTGGTCTCGGAGCGGTCGAAGTCGCTGTAGCGCATGCTCTGCTGCACCGTCCAGGTGTCGTCGAAGCGGTGCTCGAACTCGTAGCCGAGCATCTTGTTGTCGCGCCGCCAGCGGTTGTCATGGCCGCCGATGTTCACGCGCGGGCTCGCCTGGCCGAAGACGCCGGGCTGTTCGAGCTGGTTCTGCCAGGCATAGGCCTGGTTGTCCTTCTGGTAGCGCCCGAGCAGCGTCAGGCGGGTGTTGGCGTTGGGCTGCCAGGTGAGCGCCGGTGCGACGTAGAGCCGGTTGTCCCGGTCATCGTCGAGCCGGGTGCCCGCGTCGCGGCCAAGCACCGTGAGGCGATAGGTCCATTCGCCCTGGCTGTCGATGGCGCCCGCGAGGTCGGCCTTCAGCTGCTTGCGGTTGTACGAGCCGTATTCGATGCCGACCTCGCGCAAGGTCTCGGCCGTCGGCCGCTTGCTCACGGCATTGACCATGCCGCCGGGCGGCATCTTGCCGTAGAGCACCGACGCGGGTCCGCGCAGCACCTCGAGGCGCTCGAGGCCGTAGGGCTCGACCGGCGCGGCATAGGCGCGCCCCGAGGTCAGAAGCCCGTCCAGGAAGACGCCGGCCGTTCCGAGCTCGAAGCCGCGCAGCAGCGAGAACTCGTCGACCGCCCACGGCTTCAGGTTCGGCGTGACGCCGGCGGTGTAGCGCAGCGCCTGAGTACACATGCAGGAATATATTGAAATTCGCGGAGCCCGTGAGAATAATCTCAA
>CAMLCW010000252.1 GCA_946478645.1 uncultured Variovorax sp. | reverse complement strand
CGATGCCGATGGCGAGCGGATGCTCGCAACGGAACGGGCGCTGACATAGCACGTAGCATCGGGCTCACGACTCCGCCGTGAAGCCGATCTCCTTGGTTAGCGTGCGCCATTCCTTCGTGTCGGCCTCCAGCATCGACGCCAGCACCTGCGGCGTGGAGTGGGCGACATCCACGCCCGACTGCTGCAGGAACGCCGCCAGCGCGGGATCGGACAGTGCCGCATGCACCTGGGCCTGCGCACGACGCTGGGTCTCGGCGCTCGCCCTGGCCGGCAGGTAGACGCCATACCATTCGCGCGCGGTCATGGCGACGCCCTGTTCGCGGAACGTGGCCACGCCGGGCGCGAAGCTCGAGCGCGCATCGCCCGACACCGCGATCAGGCGCAGCTTGCCGGCCTGCACCTGGGGCAGGTAGTTGCCGACGGGCCCGGCGGCCGAGGCGATCTGTCCCGCGACCACGTCGTTAATGGCCGCGGCCGTGCCCTTGTAGGGCACCGGCTTCAGCTCGAGGCCGGTCTGCTGGTTGACCACGGCCACCACGAGGTGCGGCATCGAGCCCAGGCCCGGCGTGCCTGTGTTGGCCTTGTCGGGGTTCGCCTTGACCCAGGCCACGAAGTCCTTGAGGTTCGCGACGCTCGCGGGAACCAGCGGGCCCACGGCCAGCGCATGGTTCGTGTGACAGACCAGGGACACCGGCAGCAGGTCTTTCGCCGGGTCGTAGGGCAGCTTCTTGAACGTGAACGGATACATCGCCAGCGCCGACGAATGCGTCAGCAGCAGCACGCTGCCATCGGCCGGCGAGTCCTTGACCTGCGTGATGGCGATCTGGCCGGAGGCGCCCGGCTTGTTCTCCACCAGCATGGCCGGCGCATAGCCGCCGCGCATCTTGTCGGCGAGCCGCCGGGCCATCACGTCGGTCAGGCCGCCGGGCGTGAATCCGACGAAGATCCGCGCCGTCTCGGGCTGCTGCCCGAAGGCGGGAAGGATGGGCGCCGCGGCGAGGGCCCCGGCCACGAAGTCTCGTCGGTTCAACATGTCAGTGTCTCCTTGATGGTCAGTTCACGCGCACCCGGATCTCGCCCAGCCCGTCGATGCGGCCGGTCATGAGATCCCCCTTGGCCACCGCGCCGACCCCCTCGGGCGTGCCCGAGAAGATCAGGTCGCCGGGCCGCAGTTCGAACAGGCGCGACAGCGCCGCCACGATCTCGTCCACGCTCCAGATCAGCTGCGCGAGGTCGGCCTGCTGCCGCGGCGCGCCGTTCACTTCGAGCGCGATCGTGCCGGTGCTCAGCACGCCGGTCGCCTCGATCGGATGGATCGGTCCCATCGGCGCAGAGGCGTCGAAGGCCTTGCCCGTTTCCCAGGGCTGCCCCGCGCGCGCGGCCGCCTGCTGCAGGTCGCGCCGGGTCATGTCGAGCCCGACGGCGTAGCCGAAGATGTGCCCGGCCGCGTTCTCGCGCGCGATGTTGCGCCCGGCCTTGCCGATCGCGACCACGAGCTCGATCTCATGGTGGCAATTGGCGGTCTCGCCCGGGTAGGCGAACGACGCCTCGCGGTCCGGCACCGCCTCCACGAGCGCGTCGGCGGGCTTGCAGAAGAAGATCGGCGGCGAGCGCGACGGGTCGTGGCCCATCTCGCGCACGTGCGCCTCGTAGTTGCGTCCGATGCAGTAGATGCGCCGGACCGGAAAGCGCGCGTCGGTTCCTGCAATGGCGACGGAGACGGCGGGTGGGGGTTCGAAGGCGAAATGCGGCACGGCTCACTCCACGGAAATGTTGCGTTCCCTGACCAGGCGCGACCACTTGTCGCGCTCCTCGCTGACCAGCGCGCGCATCTGCTGCGGCGTGCTGGTCGTGATCGCGGCGCCGCGCTCGCGCATCACCTTGGCAACCTCCTCGGACTGCACGGCCTTGACCAGCTCCGCGTGCAGGCGCTCGGCCACCGCCGGCGGCAGGCCGGCCGGCGCGATGAAGCCGAACCAGATGTTGTCCTCGAATCCGGGGATGGTCCTGGCGATCGGCGGAATGTCGGGCGCCTGCGCCGAAGGCTTGCTGCTGGTGACGCCGATGGCGCGCAGCTTGCCGGACTGGATGAAGGGCAGCGCGACCGGCAGGTTCTCGAACGCCATCTGGATGTTGCCGGCCATCAGGTCCTGCATCGCGGGGCCGCTGCCGCGGTAGGGAACGTGCGTGATCTCCAGCTTTTCGGCGCGCGCCAGCAGCTCGCCGTTGAGGTGGGCGCTCGATCCCGTGCCCATCGAGCCATACGACACCTTGCCGGCTTGCTGCTTCATGTAGGCGACGAGTTCGGCCATGGTCTTCGCGGGCACCGAGGGGTTGACCACCAGGACGTTCGGGAGCGTGATCGCGAGCGTCAGCGGCACGACGTCCTTCAGGGTGTCGACCTTCATGTCCTTGTAGAGCGCGGGATTGACGGTCATCACGCTCGCCGGGACCATGCCGATGACGCTGCCGTCGGGCTTGGCGTGGGCGATCTGCTGCAGCCCCAGCACGCCGTTGGCGCCGGGCTTGTTCTCGACGATCACGGTCGTGCCCATGTTCTGGGCGAGCACCTTGCCCGTGAGCCGCGCCAGGGTGTCGGACAGGCCGCCCGGTGGATACGGCACCACGATGGTGACCTGAGAGGGTTGCGCGAGCGCCGGCATCAGCGCCGACGCGCCGGCGCAGGCGAGCGCGGCGAGCACCGCGCGGAGGATCGATGTCATGGGGTGTCTCCTTCTGTGTTTTGCGAGAAAAACGGGGGCGGTCTCAGACCGCGCCGGCGCGCTCGGCGAGCGCGGCTTGCACCGCGGGACGGAACAGCTCGCGCTCCGAAATCATCAGGCTGCGCTCCCAGGGCCAGCGCGTGATGGCCGGCTGCGGCGTGCGGTCGACGGCCTGGCCGCCGAGGAAGATCGCGGCGAAGCGCGACTTGTCCTGCAGGATGCGGATGTCGGCCAGCGGGTCGCCGTCGACCACGAGCAGGTCGGCGAACTTGCCCGGCACCAGCGTGCCGACGTTGTCGGCGTCGATGGTCACCGCGGCATTCCTGGTGGCGCAGGTGATCGCCTCGAGCGGGCTCATGCCGAGCAGCGTCACGAACAGCTCGAGCTCGCGCGCGTGCCACTCGCCGTAGGGCGTGACGGCGAAGCCGGAGTCGGTGCCGGTCATCATCGTGACGCCGTTTTTCCACGCGTAGCCGAGGTTGACCACCGCCTTGTCGAGATCGCGGCGGAAGCGGTCGATGCGCGACGGTGAGCAGCCGGCGAGATGGCCCCAGTCGGCCACGTTCGCAGTGAAGGTGAGCGCGGGGCAGCAAGGGATTCCGCTGGCAGCGAGCCGGTCGGCCTGTGCGCGGTCCATGAAATCCGCGTGCATGATCCAGTCGATCTTCGCCTCGATGCAGTCCATCACCGATTCGCCGCTGCGCGCGTGCGCGGTCACGCGCTTGTTGAGCCGGTGCGCCTCCTCGACGATGACCTTGAGCTCGTCGGCGCGGAATGCCGGCACGCTGCCGCCGCCGGGCGTCAGCAGCGCCGACTCGCCGCTCGCGGCGATCTTGATGAAGTCGACGCCGTTCTTGGCCTGGTCGCGCACCTCGTTGACCATCTGGCTCGTGCCTTCGGTGAGTGCGCCCACGCCGGAGCGCGGCGATCCCACCCAAGACGGAAAGTAGTCGGTGAGCGCCGCATGGGTCGACAGGTAGCGCGCCGCCGCCGTGATGCGCGGCCCGGGAAAGAGGCCGCCCCGGATCGCGTCGCGGACCGCGACCGCCACATACCAGCTGCCGCCGGGATCGCTGAACGAGGTGACACCCGCCTGCAGCACCGTCTTGGCGTGGAAGGCGGCGCGGATCGCCCGGTACTCGGCCGAGCCGAACAGATCCTGCTCCTCGATGCCGCGCGCCACGCCGTAGCTGATGTGGCAGTGCGCGTCGATCATGCCGGGCATCACCGTCTTGCCGGTGGCGTCCCATGCGACCTCTGCGCCGGGCGGCAGCGGCCGGGCCGGGCCCTCGCCCTTGGCGATCTCGCCCACGCGGTCGCCGTCGAGCTCCAGCCAGTGCAGCGGTTCGGGCTGGTCGCCCGTCCCGTCGATGAGGGTGCCTCCGACGATGTAGCGCTTGGTCATTGGCTCAGCTCCACGCCACGCCGTCGGCCGCGCTGGCGCCGGGCCTGCCTTCGATGAAATCGGTGAGAGCCTGGTTGAAGTCGTCGGCGCGCTCGTAGTAGGCCGTGTGCGCCGCGCGCGCGAACCGGACCAGGCGGCTGCGCGGCACCAGCTGGCGCACCTGCTCGCCCACCGAGGGCGCGACCGTCTTGTCTTCGTCGCCCCACGCGAGCAGCACCGGGAAGCTCGCCGCAGCAAGGGCCTCGCCGACCACCTCGGCGTCGAGGTCCGATTCGATGTATGCGCCCAGCGCCTCGAACGACGCCTTGGCGCCCGGGGAGTTGTTGATGCGCCATTCCTCTTCGAGCATCTCCGGCGTGACCAGTGCCGGATCGAAGATCACGCGCTGCATCTTTCCGGCCACGCCCTCGCGCGTCTGGTTGTTGGCGCCCGCCTTGATGCGCCCGCGTGCCTCGTCGCCGATGGGCACGAGGCCCATGCTGCCGACCAGGGCGATGCCGTCGATGCGGGCGGGGTTCTCGCACGCATACGAGGCCACGACATGGCCACCGAGCGAGGTGCCCACGATGGTGGCCTTCTGGATGTCCATCGCGTCGAGGAAAGCGCCGAGGGCCTTGCGATAGGCGGGCACTGAGCAGGCCACGCCGTCGCCCTTCGATGCGAAACCGTGCCCCGGCAGGTCGATCGCGTAGACGTGGTAGCCGCGCTGCGCGAGCGCGTCGATGTTGCGCGACCAGCGATCGGCGCGCCCGCCCGTGCCGTGCACCAGCACCACGTTGCGGTCGCCCGAGCCGGCTTCGAGGACGCGGGTGGTAGCTGCGCCGGCGGGAAATGGATATGCAATCATCGAGACTCCTGATTCATTGAGTGAATAAGCTATTCATCAATGTTAGGAGCTGCGGTCTACCTCCGCACTAGGAGCTTCACGGACGCTGGGTGAATAGACGCTATTCAGCCGGCCCGCAGGCGCTCAGCCACCGGGCGCAGCTGCGCCGCGATCCTTGCGACGGCCTCGCCCGCCTGTGCGCGCACGGCCGCGACCTTGAAAACGGCCGATGCCGAAGTGATGTTGAGCGCATACGGCGATACCTGCTCGGTGGTGCCCAGGGGGACCGACACCGTGCTCATCCCGGGCACGAACACGTCGATGTTGGTGACGAAGCCGTCCTTGCCGAAATCGGCCAGAGCCGCGAGCGCCTGCTTCTCGTGCTTCTTGTAGAGCGCGGGATGCGCCTCCTTGCATTGCGCGAGTGCGGCCTTGCGGTCCTCGCGCCCCAGCCCCGCGAGGTAGGCCCAGCCGGTGCCGCTCGAGATGATCGGGACCTCGGAGCCGACGCGCAGGTTCACGCTGAGAAACGACTGCGGCGCCTCGCAGCGCTGCAGGTAGAGCATGTTCGCGCCCTCACGCGTGGACAGGCTCGCCGCGCCCTGGAACCGCGTCGCCACCTCGACGAGCAGCGGCCGTGCGAGCTCCGCGAGCTCGAGCGTGTCGAGCGCGGAGTAGCCGAGCGTGAGGATCGACAGGCCTGGTCGGAAACGCGCGCCGTCGGAGTCGGCGACGAGATAGCCGCCGTGCTCGAGCGTCTTGCACAGGCGCCAGACGGTGGGCTGGGGCAGGCCGGTCATGCGCGCGAGCTCGCTGCTGCCCAGCCGCTCGCGGCCATGGTCGAAGCAGCGCAGGACCGCAAGGCCGCGCAGCAGGCCCTCCACGAGCGGTTGGCCTGCGGGCTTGGGGGACGACTTCTTGGCTGCTGGCATGGCGCGACCTTCCTCTCGAAACGGAAACGACGCATAATACCACAAAAATGAATAGCTAATTCACTATATGAATAAAAAAGAAACGACGATGCGGGCCTGGACGGTGGGCGCCGCAGCCCCCGAGCTGCGCGCGGTCCGGCGGCCCGTGCCCGATGCGAACCAGGTCCTGGTGCGCGTGAGGCACGCAGCCATCAACCGGGCGGATCTCCACGTGGCCGCAGGCCATGTCCACGGCAGGAGCGGTGGCCCCGGCTCGACCATCGGCATCGAGTGGGCGGGCGAGATTGCGCAGATCGGCGCCGACGTTCCGCCGGGCTTCACGCCGGGCCAGAGGGTGATGTGCTCGGGCGTCGGCGGCTACGCCGAGTACGCGGCCACCGACTGGGGCCGCGTGTATCCGCTGCCGCCGGGCCTCGACGCCGCTTCGGCCGCGGCGCTGCCGATCGCGCTCCAACCGCCCACGAGGCACTGACGGCCAGCGGCGGCTTCGTGCGCGGCGAGACGGTGCTCGTCCACGGCGCCAGCAGCGGCGTGGGCCTGATGGCGATGCAGATCGCACGCCAGCTCGGGGCTTCGGCCGTCGTCGCCACCTCCACGACGCCGGAGCGGCAGGCAAGGCTGCGCGAGTTCGGCGCCACGCACGTGGTCGACGCGCGTGCGCCCGGCTGGGCCGACCAGGTGCTGGCGGCCACCGGCGGGGAGGGGGCTCACCTCGTGATCGACTTCATCGCAGGGCCCGGCATCAACGAGACGCTGCGCGCCACGCGCATCCTCGGGCGCATCGTCAACGTCGGCCGCATGGGCGGGTTCAAGGGCGAGTTCGACTTCGACCTGCATTCGCTGCGCCGGATCCGCTACGTGGGCGCAACGTTCAGGACGCGCAGCCAGCAAGAGGTGCGCGAGATCGCCGCGCGCATGCGCGCCGACCTCTGGGACGCCCTGTCGCGCGGCGATCTGCGCCTGCCCGTCGCGGCCCGCTATCCGCTCGAAGCGGCGCGCGCCGCGCTCGACTTCGTCGCGGCCAACGCGCATTTCGGCAAGGTCGTGCTCGACCTCTGACGCCACCAGATCAACCAAGGAGACACCAAGATGCCATCGCTCAACGCCTCGGCCGCCCTGAAGCGGTTCCGGGTTCTCGACCTGTCGCGCGTGCGCGCGGGCCCTACCTGCGCGCGCATGCTGGCCGACTTCGGCGCGGACGTGATCCGCATCGAGCCGCCGCCCGGGGTCGACCCGAACGACGCGATGTTCGCGGCCAAGCGCAAGGGCGGCGACTTCCAGAACCTGAACCGCAACAAGCGCGGCCTGGCGCTGAACCTCAAGAAGCCCGAAGGCGTCGACGTGCTGCACCGGCTGGTGAAGGATGCCGACGTGGTGCTCGAGAACTGGCGCCCCGACGTCAAGGCCCGCCTCGGCCTCGACTACGAGACCCTGAGGCGGATCAATCCCCGGATCATCCTGGCGAGCATCTCGGGCTACGGCCAGGATGGTCCCTACGCCTGGCGGCCGGGCTTCGACCAGGTCATCCAGGGCATGGGCGGCCTGATGTCGGTCACGGGCTTCAAGGAGAGCGGGCCGGTGCGTGCCGGCATTGCCGTCTCGGATTCCGCCACCGGCCTGTACACCGCGATCGGCATCATGGTGGCGCTCCTCGAGCGCGAGCAGTCGGGCGAAGGCCAGTGGGTCCACGCGTCGCTGCTGCATTCGCAGATCGCCATGATGGACTTCCAGGCGGCGCGCTACTTGGTCGACGGCGACGTGCCGGCGTCGACTCAGACACCGTGGTATCTGCAGATTC
>CAMLCW010000251.1 GCA_946478645.1 uncultured Variovorax sp. | reverse complement strand
TGAGCGGCACCGCCATCGGCCTGTGGTCGATCCTGTTCCTGGTGCTGCTGGTCTACAGCGGCATGCACGTGCCGATCGTGATGATCGTGGTGTCGTTCGTCGGCATCTGGCTGATCCGCGACAACGTCGACCTGGCCGGCACCATGCTCGCTTTCGCCGCAACCGATTCGATCGAGGCCTACGTCTTCGGCGTGATCCCGCTGTTCGTGCTGATGGGGCTGCTGGTGATGATCGCCGACCTCGGCAAGGACAGCTTCGCGGTGGCGAACCAGGCATTCCGGCGGCTGCCCGGGAGCCTGGGCATTTCCACCGTGATGGCCAACGCGATCTTCGCCGCCATCACCGGCGTGAGCGTGGCGGCGGCGACGGTGTTCAGCAAGCTGGCGGTGCCCGAGATGGTCCGCTACGGCTACGACAAGCGCTTCGCAGTGGGCGTGGTGGCGGGCAGCTCGGTGCTGGGCATGCTGATTCCGCCGAGCGTGCTGTTCATCATCTACGGACTGGTCACCAACACCTCGGTCGGCGACCTGTTCCTCGCCGGCATCATTCCCGGCGTGGTGCTGGCCGCGGCCTATGCGCTGATGATCTGGATCCGCGCGCGCCGGCGCCCCGACCTCTTCGGCCACGCGCCCGACGCCGCGCCCGTGGCGCGCCTGCGCACCACGCAGATGGCCGGCATGCTGCTGCCGATCCTGCTGCTCATCGTGCTGGTGCTCGGCGGGCTGTACGGCGGGGTGTTCACCGCCACCGAGTCGGGGGCGGTCGGCGCCCTGGGCGCGCTGGCGATCGCGCTGGCCAAGAAGCGGCTCAGCGCCAAGGGCATGTGGCGCCTGCTCACCGAAACGGGCCACGTCACGTCGTCGCTGATCCTGCTGATCATCGCGGCCAACGTCTACTCGCGCATGCTCGCGGTGTCGGGCCTGCCGATGTACCTGGCGCAGGCGATCCAGGACGCGGGGCTGGGCTTTGCCGCGCTGATGGTGGTCTACCTGCTGGTGCTGCTCCTCCTCGGCACGCTGATGGATTCGGCGTCCATCCTGCTGATCTGCGTGCCGCTCTTCCTGCCCGTGTTCCAGGCCTTCCAGGCCGACGTGGTCTGGCTGGGCGTGATCACCATCATCGTGGTCGAGGTCGGACTGCTCACGCCGCCGTTCGGCATGGCCGTCTTCATCGTGAAGGCCTCGATCAACGACGACACCATTTCGCTGAACGACATCTTCATGGGGACGCTGCCTTTCGCCGCCGTGATGCTCGTCGTCGCGCTGATGGTCATTGCCATGCCGTGGATGGCCACGGCCTTCATCCGCTGAACCAGGAGAACCACCCCATGAGCACCATGAAGACCATTTTGATATCGCCCGAGCAGATGGAAGCGCGCATCGCCCGCTTCGACACGCTCAAGCCGCAAAGCGCCATGTACCAGAGCGAAACGGGCATTCCGCGCGAGGCCTATGAATTGATGGCCGCCAAGACGCTGTACCTGCTGATGGCGCCGCAGGGGCAGGGCGGCCCGATGGCGCAGAAGCCGGCCATCGAGGGCGAGAAGGGCCTGTCGGTGATCGTCGCGCGCTGCCCGCCGGGCGACAAGCCGCTGCTGCACGCGCACTTCAAGACGCACGAGACCTTCATGTGCCTGACCGGGAGCTTCCGCATCCGCTGGGGCGACACGGGTGAGCACGAGACGATCATCAAGCCCTTCGACATGATCGCGGTGCCGCCCGGCGTGTGCCGCGACTTCACCAACGTGGGCACCGAAGACGCGCTGCTGCTGGTGCTCATCACCGGCAAGGGCGACGAGGACTTCAACGACATCGCCGTGGGCCCCGAGGACAGCCGCATGATGGTCGAGCGCTTCGGCATGGACGTGATCCACCGCTACCAGAAGATCGGCACCGAGTTCATGGGCGTGACGGTGTGAGCGCGCCGGGCGATCCCTGGGTCGATCCCGAAGTGCCGGCGGTCGGCGCGGCGCTGCGGGAGCGCGGCCTCGTCGCGCCGGTGCTGGAGCAGGCGCCGGTCGCGCAGTCGCGCGCGGCCTACGATGCGATCGGCGCCTTCATGTGCGAGCACAGCGAGCCGCTGGCGGACGAGTCGGAGGTGCGGGTGCCCGGGCCGCACGGGGCGATCCGCTGCTGCATCTACCGGCCCGACGGCGCCAAGGCACCCGTGCCGGCGGTCGTGTACTTCCATGGCGGCGGCTTCGCGCTCGGCCGCATCGACGAGTGGCGCGGCATGATGCGCGAGCTGGTGCGGCGCAGCGGTGCCGCGGCCATCAACGTCGAATACCGCCTCTCGCCGGAAGCACGCTTTCCGGTGCAGTTCGACGAAGCGGTCGCGGCCATCCGCTATTTCGCTGCAAACGGCGAGGCGCACGGCGTGCAGGGCGGCATGCTGGCCGCCGCGGGCGATTCCGCCGGTGCCAACCTGGCGCTCGCGGCGGCGTGCGCACTGCGCGATGCGGGCGGCTCGCCGCTGAAGTGGCTGCTGCTGTACTACGGCGTCTATTCGTGGGAGACCGAAGCCGATTCGTGGCAGCGCCTCGGCGCGGGTTCGTTCGGCCTGTCGCGCAGCCAGCTCGACTGGATCCGCAGTCACTACCTGGCCGACGACGAACAGCGCCGCGACTGGCGCGCGGCGCCGCTGAACGCCCGCCTGGAAGGCCTTCCGCCGGTGCAGCTGCATGCGGCGAGCCTCGATCCGCTGCTCGATGATTCGCGTGCGCTGTGGGCACGCCTCGAGGCTGCCGGCGTGCCGGCGCGGCTTCGCGTGCACGAGGGCGTGCCGCACGGCTTCATCCGCAACGGCCGGCTGTTGGCGGCCGCGCGCCTGGCGGTGCGCATGGGCGCGGATGGGCTCGCCGCCGCGCTCGGGACGCGTCCGCGGGTCGGGCCCGGCGATCGGCAGGCGGACTGACGCTTCGGCGCGCGGCGCGCGCGCAACGCCTACGATTCGCGCATGACGCTCAAGCAACTCGAGGCCTTCTACTGGGCAGCCACGCTCGGCACCTTCGCCACCGCCGCCGCACGCCTGAACGTGACGCAATCGTCGCTGTCCAAGCGCATCGCCGAACTCGAGGCGGACATGGGCCACGCGTTGTTCGATCGCTCGGGCCAGCGCGCCACGCTGACCCGCACCGGCGAAGCACTGTTGCCGCGCGCGCGCCGCATGCTCGACCTGGAGAAGGAGATCCGCACCGGCGCCGGCGCGGAGGCCGAAGTGGCCGGGCCCTGCCGCATCGGCATCAGCGAACTCTCGGCCACCACCTGGTTTCCGCGCTTCGTGCGGCGCATCAACGAGGCGTACCCGCGGCTCGAACTCAAGCCGCAGGTCGGCCTGGCCAAGAGCCTGGAGCGCTCGGTCGAGCGCGGCGAGCTGGACTGCGCGGTGGTGACAGGAACGATCGGCAGTGCGGCGCTCACCTGGCAGACCGTGGCCGAGGTCGAGTTCGCCTGGATGGCCTCGCCCGCGCGCCTGCGCAAGGGCACGCTGCTCGATGCGCAGCTGCTGCAGCGCCATCCGGTGATCGCCTCCACCCGCGACTCCGGCCTCACCGGGGCGATGCACGCCTGGAGCGCCGCGCACAACGCGCAGGCGCGCGAAATTGTCTCGTGCAACAGCCTCACCGCCATCCTCGGGATGACCGTGGCGGGCGTCGGCATCAGCTTTCTGCCTTCGCGCTACGTGGCCCCGTTGGTGGCGCGCAGGCTGCTCGTTGCGCTGCGAAGCGATCCGCCCCTGCCGAGCCTGGGCTACCACTTCGTCTGGCGCCGCGACGATACACGCCAGCTCGTCGCCGTCATGAACACGCTCGTCATGGAGGAGGCCGACTTCCGGCAGCCCAATCCACTCTGGACGCCGTAGCGGCCCGGCGCGGCGGATCGCGATTTCGCGTGAGTCGTTTTCCGACTCATGCGAGTTGAATAAATATCGCTTTTTTTCCAGAACGCGACTTCCTAAGCTTGGGCCCGGGTTCACCTGAAAACCACGGAGACAAGACATGAAGAAGCGCACCGGCCATGCACTGGCCGCACTCTGCATTGCCGCGGCGGCGGTTCCGCTTTCGGCGCAGGCCGCCTGGCCGTCCGACGCGCCCATCGAAGTGGTGGTGGGCTTCGCGCCCGGCGGCACCACCGACGCGATGGCGCGCGTGCTCGCGCCCTACATCGCCAAGCACCTGGGCGACAAGGCGTCGCTGGTCATCGTCAATCGGCCCGGCGCCTCGGGCGAGATCGCGGTGTCGCAGGTGATGCGCGCAAAACCCGACGGGTACACGGTCGGCATCGTCAACCTGCCGGGCTACTTCTTCGTTCCGATGTACCGCAAGGCCTCCTACGCGACCAAGGACCTGACGCTGGTGGCGCGCGTGGTGAGCGATCCCACCGTGATGGTGACGCGCAAGGACAGCAAGCTGCGCGACCTGCCGCAGGTGGTGCAGGCGCTCAAGGCCTCGCCGGGCGCGTACTCGGCGGGGCACAACGGCATCGGCACCAACGGCCATCTGGCGATGGCGCGCCTCGAGCGCGCGGCGGGCGTCAAGCTCAACAACATTCCCTACAACGGCAGCGCCCAGCAGAAGACGGCGCTGGCGGGCAGCCAGCTCGACATCGCGTTTCTCGCTGCATCGGAAGTACCCGATCCCGACAACGAGGCGACGCCGGTGCGGCTGCTGGCGCAGTTCACGCGCGAAAAGGTGCAGCGCCTGTCGGGCGTGCCGACCACGCACGAGCTCGGCTACGCGGTCGACATGACGGCCGAGCGCGGATTCGCTGCGCCCAACGGCCTGCCGGCGCCGGTGCTGGAGCGCCTGCAGGGCGCCATCGAGGCCGCGATGAAAGACCCCGAATACGTCAAGGCCGCACGCAACGACGCGCCCTTCCTCTCGTTTCTCGGCGGGGCCGAGTGGACGCGCCAGATCGCGCAGGACCGCAAGGCCTACGAAGAGATCGCCAAGAACCTGCCCAAGGAATGAACGCTCCCATGCAAGGCACCCTTTCCCACCTTCGCGTCCTCGATCTCTCCCGCGTGCTCGCCGGCCCCTGGGCCAGCCAGAACCTCGCGGACCTGGGTGCGGAAGTCATCAAGATCGAGCGCCCCGGGCGTGGCGACGACACCCGCGCCTGGGGGCCGCCGTTCCTCAAGGACGCGCAGGGCCAGGACACGCTGGAGACGGCTTACTTCCTGTGTGCCAACCGCGGCAAGAAGTCGGTCACGCTCGACATCGCCTCCGAGCGCGGCAGTGCCATCGTGCGCGCGCTGGCCGCCCGGAGCGACGTGCTGATCGAGAACTTCAAGACCGGCGACCTGCGTCGCTACGGGCTTTCCTACGAAGACTTGAAGGCCATCAACCCGCGGCTGGTGTATTGCTCGATCACGGGTTTCGGCCAGCAGGGGCCGTTCGCCGCGCAGGCCGGCTACGACTTCATGATCCAGGGTACGGGCGGGCTGATGAGCATCACCGGCGAGCCCGACGCGCTGGAAGGCGGCGGGCCGAAGAAGGTGGGCGTGCCGGTGGCTGACCTGATGACGGGCATGTACGCCACGGTGGCCATTCTTGCGGCGCTGATGCGGCGTGATCGCGGCGGCACGGGGGAATACATCGACATGGCGCTGCTCGACTGCCAGGTGGCCATGCTGTCGAACCAGGCGCAGAACTACCTGATCTCGGGCCAGGTGCCGCGGCGCTATGGCAATGCGCATCCGAACGTGGTGCCCTACCAGGCGTTTGCCACTGCCGATGGCCACATCATCATTGCCATCGGCAATGACTTCCAGTTTGCCAAGTTCTGCCAGGCCGCGGGCGAGCCGGAACTGGCGCGGGATGCGCGCTTCCTGACCAACGCGGACCGCGTGCGCAACCGCGAGGCGATCGTGGTCGAGATGACGCGGCTCGCGCGCACGCGCGGCACGCAGGCGTGGCTGGCGCTGTTGGGGCCGCTGGGCGTGCCGTGCGGGCCGATCAACGACATGGCGCAGACCTTCGCGCATCCGCAGACGGTGCATCGCGGCATGAAGCTCGAACTGCAGCACCCGGCTTCGGGGCCGGTGCCGCTGGTGGCAAACCCGATCCGGTTCACCGAGCAGCCGATCCGCTATGACCGGCCACCGCCGCTGCTCGGCGAGCACAGCGACGAAGTGCTGGGTGAATTGCTGGGCATCGACGCTGCCGAGATCGCGTCGCTGCGCGAAGGCGGGGTGGTCTGAATGCTGGCCCAGGCTTTCGCTCCGTGCCACCTGCCGCCAGAGGCCGAGGCCTTGCGCGGCGAGGTGCGCGACTTTCTTGCCACGGCGCTCGTGCAGCAGCCGCCGGCCAGCCGGGCCTACTCATGGATGGGGTTCGACGCCGGCTTCACGCGCGCGCTCGGCCGGCGCGGCTGGATCGGCATGACATGGCCGCGTGAATACGGCGGCGGCGGGCAGAGCGCCTTTGCGCGCTATGTGCTGGTGGAAGAGCTGCTCGCCGCAGGCGCGCCGGTGCTCGCGCACTGGACGGCCGACCGGCAGAGCGGCCCGTTGATCCTGAACTTCGGCACCGAGGCGCAGAAGCAGCGCTTTCTGCCGCCGATCTGCCGCGGCGAATCGTATTTCTGCATCGGCATGAGCGAGCCGGACGCGGGCTCCGACCTGTCGGCGGTGCGCACGCGCGCCACGCCGGTCGAGGGCGGCTGGCGCGTCGATGGCGCCAAGCTCTGGACCACCAATGCGCACCGCTGCCATTACATGATCGCGCTGGTGCGCAGCGAAGCCGGCAGCCAGCGGCACAACGGGCTGTCGCAGTTCGTGATCGACCTGCACGCGCCCGGCGTGACGGTGCGTCCGATCCGCGACCTGGCTGGCGACGCGCACTTCAACGAGGTGGTGTTCGACGGCGTGTTCGTGCCCTCGGCCGACGTCGTGGGAGAGCCCGGCAACGGCTGGAAGCAGGTCATGTCCGAATTGGCCTTCGAGCGCAGCGGCCCCGAGCGCTACCTCAGCAGCATCGCGCTGCTCGACGAACTGATCGCGCTGGCGCGCCGCGGAGCACCCGACGCCCGCTTGGACCAGGCGATCGGCCGGATGGTGGCGCAAGTGACCGTGCTGCGCCAGATGTCGCTGTCGATCGCCGGCCAGCTCGAGCGGCACCAGAACCCCGCCGTCGAGGCCGCATGCGTCAAGGAGCTGGGTACCGGCCTCGAGCAGGCGCTGCCCGAGGTCGCGCATGCGCTGAGCGACCTGCAGCCCACGCTCGCGGCCAGTGGCGACTTCGAGCGGGTGCTCGCCTACGTGACGCAGGTGGCACCTTCCTTTTCACTGCGCGGCGGCACGCGCGAAATCCTGCGCGGCATCATCGCGCGCAGCCTTGGCCTGAGGTAAGCGACGATGCGAGACATTCTCGAAGACAGCATCCGACGCCTGCTGAGTGAGCAGGTCACACCCGAGCTGATGCGCGACGCAGAGTCCGGGCAGTGGCCTTCGGCGCTGTGGGCGCTGCTGGAGCAGGGCGGCTTCACGCAGGCGCTGATGAGCGAGCAGGCCGGCGGCAGCGGTATCGACTGGGCCGACGTCTACCCCGTGGTCGCTGCGGCCGGCGAGCACGCGCTGCCGCTGCCACTTGGCGAGACGATGCTGGCCGCGTGGCTGCTCGACCGGGGCGGCGTGCCGGTGCCGGAAGGGCCGCTCGGCATTGCGGACCCAGGGCTCGGCGCCGTGCCCGTGGCGCGCGCCGAGGCGGGCCG
>CAMLCW010000250.1 GCA_946478645.1 uncultured Variovorax sp. | reverse complement strand
GGCGCCGAGCGCGGGGTTCGCGGTGATGCCCGAGAAGCCGTCCGAGCCGCCGCACTCCAGGCCGATCTTCAGATGGTTCGCGCCCACGCGGGTGCGCACCGCGGCATTGGCCTCGGGCAGCATCTCTTCCACCGCGCGAATGCCGGCCTCGATGGTCTGGCGCGTGCCGCCCACTTCCTGCATCACCAGCGTGCGCAGCAGCCGGCCCTGTTCGAGCCCTTGCGAATCGACCAGCGCATCGACCTGGTTGCGCTCGCAGCCCAGGCCGACGATCAGCACGCCCGCCAGGTTGGGATGCCGCGCATAGCCCGCGAGCGTGCGGCGCAGCACGTCGAAATGCTCGCTTGGCGACGACATGCCGCAGCCGCTGGTCTGCGCGAAGGCTGCCACGCCGTCCACGTTCGGAAAGGCCGCGAGCCGCTCGGGCGTGAAGTGCGCCGCGATGCGTTTGATGACCGTGGCCGAGCAGTTGACCGACGACAGGATGCCGATGAAGTTGCGTGTGCCCACGCGCCCGTCGGCGCGCACAAAGCCCATGAACGCCGCGCGTTCCGCCTCCGGCACGTAGTCGACCGGCCGCACGTCCTGGCAGAAGCCCGGGTCGCGGTACGCGTCGACCAGCGTGAGGTTGTGGCTGTGCACATAGTCGCCGGCCTCGAGGCTGCGCGACGCGACGCCGATCACGGTGTCGTATTTCTTCACCTGCTCGCCGGCCGCGATGGCGCGCGCGGCGATCTTGTGGCCCGCGGGAATCTGGGCGCGCGCACGCACGCCGAAGCCGGCGATCGTCTCGCCGAGCGCGATCGGGCTCTTGGCCACCAGCACGTTGTCGTTCGGGTGGAGGCGCAGCAGGCGGGCGTCTTTCATGTCGTTCAGCCCTTGGCCATCAGCTCCTTGAGGTTGAGCTTGCGGATCAGCTCGGTCTCCTGCCGGTACACGGCCTCCACGAACTTGCGGTAGTCGGGGCCGTCCTGGTACATCACGGGGGCGTCGATGCTGTCGGCCACCTTCTTGAAATCGTCGCTGTTCACCGCAGCGCGGAAGGCGTCGCGCAGCTTCTTCTCCACCGCGGGCGGCAGGCCGCGCGGCGCGCCGATGCCGTTGGGCGCCTCGACCACCACGTCGTAGCCCAGCTCCTTGAGCGTGGGCGTGTCCTTGAAGCGCGGCGTGCGCGCCTCGCCCCAGGTGGCCAGCAGGCGCAGCTTGCCGCCTTCCACGTGCGGCGCCCACGAGCTGCTGTCGGCCAGCACGTCGACCTGCTCGCCGAGCACGCCCTGCAGCGCGGCCGAGCCGCCCTTGTAGGCGATGGCATTGAACTGCACGCCGGCCGCCAGCGCGAACTGCTCCATGCCCACGTGCGTGGCACCGCCGACGCCCGCATGCGCATAGCTGATTGCGCCGGGCTTGGCCTTGGCCTGCGCCACCAGGTCGGCCAGCGACTTGAAGCGCGAATTCGCATGCACCGCGATGCCGAAGGTCTGGCCCGAGGTGCGCGCGAGAAAAGTGAAATCCTTGAGCGGATCGAACTGCACCGTGCCGAGCTGCGAGAAGCGCGTGACCGAGATCGGGATCTGCCCGATGGTGTAGCCGTCGGGGCGGGCCGAGGCCAGCGCCATGGTGCCGATCATCCCGGAGGCGCCGGCGCGGTTCTCGAGCGCGATCGGCTGCCCCAGTTCGCGCGCCGCCACCAGGCAGATCGCGCGCATCGAGCGGTCGGCGGTGCCGCCGGCCGGCCAGGGGCAGATGAAGGTGATCGGGCGCTCGGGGTAGTCGGCCGCGAAGGCGCGCCCGGTGGCGGCGGCGAGCGCGGCGGCGCCGAGGCCGCCAAGGACGAGCTGGCGGCGGGGAAGGGTGCGGTGGATGCTCATTTGTTGTCTCCGTTGTCGGGTTCGAAAGGCCAGGCGCATTCTTCAGCAGACAATCATTGCAATCCAATGAAATAGCGGACTCGCTTCATAGCCTGTTGGTTATGTAGCCGCCGAAAGCACCTCATGAGCCAGATCGACCGCGTCCTTCGTTGCAACCTCAAGCTGCGCCACCTGCAGATGCTCGTGGCGCTCGACCAGTTCAGGCACCTCGGCCGGGCCGCGGAGTTCCTGTCGGTCACGCAGCCCGCGGTGTCCAAGTCGCTCGCCGAGATCGAGCGCATGTTCGGCCTCGCGCTGTTCGAGCGCTCCACGCGCGGCACCGAGCCCACGCCTTACGGCGACAGCGTGGTGCGCTTCGCGCGCTCGGTGCTGGCCGACTACGACCGCACGCGCGACGAGATCGCCGCGGTCGCGAGCGGTGCCGCGGGCCGCACCAGCGTGGGCGCGATGGTGGTCGCCACGCCGGTGCTGCTCGCGCGTGCGGTCGAGATGCTCAAGGCGCGCTCGGCGCAGACCACGGTGCTGGTCGAGGAGGGCGATCTCACGCGCCTGCTGCCGAAGCTGCGCCTCGGCGAGCTCGACCTCTTCGTCGGCCGGCTCGAGCCCGGCTATGCCGCGCCCGACCTCGATACCGAGGCGCTGCATGCCGAGCCGATGGCGGTGGTGGTGCGCCCCGGACATGCGCTCGCGTCGAAGCGCCGCCTCGACTTCGCCGGGCTTGCGAAGGAGCCTTGCGTGATGCCGCCGCCCTGGGCGTCGCTGCGCGTCAAGCTCGACCAGATGTTCTTCCGCGACGGCGTGCATCCGCCGGCCGACATCATCGAATCGGCCTCGTTCCTGGCGCAGGTCAGCTTCGTGCAGCAGCGCGACGCGGTGGCCTTCATGGCGCGATCGGTGGCGCGACATTTCGAGCGGCAGGGCATGCTCAAGGTGCTGCCGGTCGCGGTGCCGATCGATCTGCCGCCGGTCGGCCTCATCACGCTGCGCGGCCGCAGGCGCACGCCGAGCACGCAGCAGCTCATCGAATGCCTGCGGCGTGCCGCCAAGGCGAAGCCGCCGCGGTAGCCGCTTGGACCCCGGCTAAGGACGTGTCGGACTGCCCGGCGCGGCCGGTGCGCTGCCCGTGCCGGGCGTGGTCTGTACCTGCGGCGCGGGCTGCGTCGGGGTCTCGGGCTTGACCGGCCCTTCCTCGCGCGTCTGGATCAGCAGGTTGTAGAGCAGCGCCAGCAGCAGCACCGTGATCGCCGCGCCGATGCCCCAGCGGAACACGCGCTTGTTGTCGCGCTCGTCGCTCTTGGCTTGTTGGGTCTTCATCATTCTCGGTTCACCCCTTCAATGCAGTGCCACCACGCTGCCCCCGGGGGCGCGGGCGGGGTGTCGGCCAGCGGCTCGGCTCCCTGGCGATGCCTGCCTACGCGGGCGTGCTCCGCATCGCACGCGCGTGCGCCGGCGCTGCGGCGATGCTCCGCGCATGCCGCAGCCAGACCATCCGCAACTGTCTTCGTCCGCCACCGGCGCGGGCGCCTCGCCGCTGCGCCGCTCGGCGCTGCGCACGGGCCTGATCGCGGGCGCCTTTGCCAGCGTGGCCTCGACGATCGCGCTGTCGGTGTGCGGGCGCCGGCAGGTCGCCAGCGCCAGCGCGCCGACCAACGCGACCAGCCACTGGATATGGGACCGCACCGCGCTGCTGCGCAAGTCGCCGTCGCTGCGCCACACGCTGATCGGCTATGCCATCCACCACGGCTCGGCCACCTTCTGGGCGGTGCTCTACGCCTGGCTCCACGCCAACCGCAGGCCCGCGCAGTCGGTGCCCGCGGCGTTGTCGGGTGCCGGCGTCGCGGCGGCCACGGCCTGCGCCGTCGACTATCTCGCGACGCCGCGCCGGCTGACGCCCGGGTTCGAGCACCACCTGTCCCGCACGGCCATGGCCACGGTCTACGCGAGTTTTGCGGTCGGCCTGGCGCTCGGCTGCGCGGTCGCCAACCGCCCGCCGCGGCCTTGAAGATGGCCGCCGCATGGTGACGAAAGGCCGGCCATGCGCGTGGTGATCGCCGGTGCCTCGGGCTTTCTGGGCCGCGCATTCGCCGCCGCCTTCGCGGCGCGCGGCGCCGATCTGCTGTGCACCGCGCGCGACCCCGAGCGGGCGCGCGCCGAAGCCACCTGGCCGCAGTCGCACACGCAGTGGCTCGGCGCCGACCTGATGCAGGTGCCGCCCGCGTCGTTCTGGGCCGCCCATCTGCGCGCCGGCGACGTGGTCATCAATGCGGCCGGCGTGCTGCGCGAGCGCAGCCAGGGCGAGTTCGACGCGATCCATCACCTTGCGCCGGTGCAGCTCTTCGACGCCTGCGCCGCCGTGGGCGCCGCGCTCGTCATCCAGGTCTCGGCGCTCGGCGCCGCGGTGAGCGCCGAGAGTGCCTACCACCGCAGCAAGGGCGCCGCCGACCGGCACCTGCGCGAGTGCCGCGTGGCCTCGGCCATCGTGCAGCCGTCGCTGGTCTGGGGCGACGAGGGCGCGAGCGCCCGGTTGTTCGCCGCGCTGGCCGTGATGCCGCTGCTCGCGCTGCCGGGCGGCGGGCGCCAGCAGGTGCAGCCGGTGCATCTGCACGACGTGGTCGCGGGCGTGGCCGCGCTGGCCGAGGCGCGCCCCGTGCGCAGCCGCGCCATCGCCTTCGTCGGGCCCGAGCCGGTGCGCTTCGGCGACTACCTGGCCGACCTGCGCCGCCAGCTCGGCCATGCGCGCGGCGCCTGGGTGCTGCCGCTGCCCGAAGGCCTGTTCCGCTTCGGCGCGCGGCTCGCGGGGCACTGGCGGGGCAGCTTCCTCGATGCCGACACCGCGGGCATGCTGCTCCAGGGCAATGCGGCGCCGGCCGACGAGTTCGCGCTGTGGCTCGGGCGGCCGCCGCGCTCGCACCGCGGCTTCGTGCCGGCGCAAGCTGCCGAGGCGCTGCGGCGCACTGCGTGGCTGCAGTGGATGCTGCCGCTCTTGCGCTGGTCGGTGGCGGCCGTGTGGATCTGGACCTTCGTGGTGTCGATCGGCCTTTATCCGCGCGACCAGAGCCTGGCGCTGCTCGCGCGCGTGGGCGCGCACGGCGCGCTGGCCGAATGGCTGCTCAACGGCGCGGCGCTGTTCGACCTGGCGCTCGGCGTCGGCACGGTGGCGCTGTCGGCCGCCTGGCGCGCGCGCCTGCTGTGGCCGCTGCAGCTCGCATTGATGGCCTTCTACACGGCCGCCATCACCTGGGCCATGCCCGAGTTCTGGCTCCACCCCTTCGGCCCGCTGTCGAAGAACGTGCCGATGGCCGCCGCCATCGCGCTGCTCTGGGCGATGGAGCCGCCCCGCCGACCGAAGCAGAAGGAGAACAAGCCGCCATGGAATACTTCGTCCTGAAATACGTCCACGTGATCTCGTCCACGCTGCTGTTCGGCACGGGCATCGGCTCGGCCTTCTACCTGCTTGCGACCACCTTGTCGCGCGACGTGCGCGCGGTGGCGGTGGTGGCGCGCATGGTGGTGCGCGCCGACTGGCTCTTCACCGCGACCACCGCGGTGCTGCAGCCGGTCACCGGCTTCATGCTCGTGCAGCGCATGGGCCTGCCACTCTCCACGCCGTGGCTCAAGGCGTCGATCGTCTGCTACGCGCTCGCGATCGCCTGCTGGCTGCCCGTGGTCTGGCTGCAGATGCGCCTGCGCGACCTGGCCGCCGAGGCCGCGCGCGAGGGCAGGCCGCTGCCGCCGCGCTACTGGCTGCTCTTCAAGTGGTGGGTGGCGCTCGGCGTGCCGGCGTTCTTCCTGTTCCTGGCGCTGTTCTGGCTGATGATCGCCAAGCCTGCACTCGGAAGCTAAACGGAGGTCTTGGCCCGCTCGATGATGCAGCGCACCGTCACCGCCAGCGTGCACAGGTAGCGCGCGTCGGCCGCGAGCGAGCGGGTCATGGCCACCACGAGGTCGTCGAAGTCTTCCTCCGACGCGCCGTGCTGGCCGGCCTCGCCGTGGCGCCGGGCCAGCGCCTGGCGCACGCGGTCCTGCGCCTGCATGTAGTCGGTGCGCAGCAGCACGCTGCGCGCGAGCAGCACATCGAGGTTGAGCAGGTCGAGCGCGGTCATGGCCCGCCTCTTCATCCGAGCGCGGTGTCGAGCACCATCATCACGACGAAGCCGAGCATCAGCCCGCCGGTGGCGAAGGCTTCGTGGCCCTGGCGGTGCGACTCGGGAATGATCTCGTGGCTGATGACGAACAGCATCGCGCCGGCCGCGAGCGCCAGGCCCCAGGGCAAAAGGCTCGCGGTCAGCGTCACCAGCGTGGCGCCGAGCACCGCCATCACCGGCTCCACCAGCCCCGACGCCAC
Organism: uncultured Variovorax sp.; assembly: GCA_946478645.1. Next base: position 1,514 of record CAMLCW010000250.1, on the reverse strand, counting down.
GCCCAGGCTCGCCGATGCGAGCCGGCCGTAGCCCACGCCGCGCAGCGCGAGCGCGACGACCATGCCCTCGGGCACGTCCTGGATCGAGATGCCGGTGGCGAGCGCGGTGGCGGCCACCGGGTCGGAGCCCGCGAAGGCCACGCCGATCGCCAGGCCCTCGGGCAGGTTGTGCAGCGCGATCGCCAGCACGAAGAGCCAGACGCGCTTGAGCTTGATGGCCGGCGGCCCTTCGACGCCCTTGATGAAATGCTCGTGCGGCACGACGCGGTCGATCGCCAGCAGCAGCGCCGCGCCCAGCAGCACGCCGCCGCCCACGATGCCGCCCGCGCCCCAGGAACCGAAGCCCTGCGCACCGGCCGCCTCGAGCGCGGGGATGACGAGCGAGAACGAGGTGGCCGCGAGCATCACGCCGGCGCCGAAGCCGAGCATGGTGTCGAAGCTGCGCTGCGAGAACTGGTGCGACAGCAGCACCGGCAGCGTGCCGAGCGCCGTGGCCAGCGCGGCGAGCGAACCGCCGAGCAGCGCGCCGCGCACGCGGGCATCGCCCAATGCCACCGCCTCGAACGCTTCGAGCGCAAGAAAGACCAGGCCGGCCGCAACGATGCAAAGGCCGAGCAACCGGCGCCAGGACCGCCGCCGGTTGGCGCGTGCGAACAGCAGTTCGAGGGTCGTCATCTTGGAACGATAAGAAAGGTGTCCGCAAAAAAAGGAGCGGCGACCGTCAAGGCCGCCGCCCAACTCGCACCCACGAGAGAAAACAAAAAAGGTTGTCGAGCCGGTGTCTTTTCACCCTGGCTGCAGATTCGGTGCGGCGACTGCCGTGGTACGTAGGAGCGTTTCTCGTGTGGGCTGCAAATGCAGACTACATGCGGCGAGGCACTGAACGCTTTGGTTCGCTCAGCCGTCGGCGAGGCGGTGCTGCAGCATCTGCGCATAGCGGTCGGCGTGCAGCGCAAGGCATGTTCTTTCGGGGCCGGCCGTGGCGTCCTGTGCCGCGAGATGGAAGTGCCCGAGCTGGAACCCAAGGTACGCCGGCACGCAGAAGCGCAGCAGCGCCGCGTCGATCGCGCAGCCGCGCCGCGCCAAGCCTTCCACCAGCCGGCGGCTTTCGGTGCCGCCGAGGCTGAACTCGGCGATCGCGCCCGCCACGTCCCAGGCCGGATCCTGGCAGCCCACGAGGTCGTGCCCCGCATGGTGGTCGACCGCATCGGTCTTGAGCAGCCGGTTGCCGTCTGCGAGCCATTCCCACGCATGCATGCGGTTGTCGGTGCGCACCGGGCGCACGCGCGATTGCAGCCGCGCCGCCTCGCGGCCATGGTGGTCCCACGCGGCCGCGCCCCGGTTGCCGAGCGCCTCGAGGCCGTTGTGCCGGGCCGCGTCGTGCAGCGCCTGCAGCGAGGCGCCGCCTTCGCGGGGTGCCGAGAAGCTGCGCGCGCGAAAGGCGATGTAGTCCGCCACGCGTTCGACGAGCCGCGCGCGCAGCGCCGCATCGGCGAGCCGGTCGGGCCCGAGCG
>CAMLCW010000249.1 GCA_946478645.1 uncultured Variovorax sp. | reverse complement strand
TCATGTGCGACAAGATCTTCGAGGTGGTGCAGACCGTGGCGGCGCAGGGCGTGACCATTTTGCTCGTCGAGCAGAACGCCAATCGCGCACTGCAGTTGGCCGACCGGGGCTACGTGATGGAGTCGGGGCTGATCACCATGAACGGCGACGCCAAGGAACTGCTCAGTGATCCACGCGTGCGGGCGGCGTACCTGGGCGAATAGGCGGGGTCCGGTGCCAGGCGGCCGCCCTCAGGGGCGGCCGTTTTCTTTGGGGCGTCAGTCGACCTTTGCGCCGGTTGCCTTGACGACGCCTTCGTACTTGGAGAGTTCGCTCTTCATGAAGGCGCTGAACTGCTCGGGCGTGTTCGCGACCGGCTCCGCCAGCAGCGAGGCGAAGCGGGTCTTGGTCTCGGGCGAGTTGAGCGCGGCCACGAAAGCCTGGTTGAGCTTCGCCAGCACTTCGTGCGGCGTGCCGGCCGGCGCGACCAGGCCCCACCAGGTGTCGATGGCGAAGCCCTTGAGCGTGTCGGACACGGGCGGAACATCGGGCATCGCGCTGCTGCGCTGCAGGCTCGTGACCGCGATGGCCTTGAGCTTGCCCGAGCGGATGTTCGGCGCCGCGGTCGCGAGGTTGTCGAAGTTGAAGTCGACCTGGCCCGAGAGCAGCGCGAGCTGCGCCGGATTGCCGCCGTTGTACGGGATGTGCAGCGCGAAGATGCCGGCCTGCTTCTTGAACAGCTCGCCCGCGAGGTGGCCGGCGCTGCCGTTGCCGCCGCTGCCGTAGTTGAGCTTGGCAGGGTTGGCCTTGGCATAGCGGATCAGGTCCGCCACGGAGTTGATGTTCAGGCGCTTGGCGGTGTCGGCATTCATCACCAGCACGTTCGGCACCCGCACCATCTGCGTGATCGGTGCGAAATCCGTGGCTGCGTTGAACGGCATCTTGCTGTACAGCCACGGGTTGACCGCATGCGTGGCCGTGGCTGCGATGCCGATCGTCAGGCCGTCGGGCGCTGCCTTGGCCACTGCGTCGGCACCGATGTTGCCGCCCGCGCCGGGCTTGTTGTCGATGATGACGGTGCCCAGGCTGTCCTTCACGCGTTCGGCGAGCACGCGCGCCGTGATGTCGATCGGGCCGCCCGGCGCGTAGGGCACTACGAGGCGGATGGGGCGCTGCTGTTGTGCCGTGGACTGGCTGGCGGCGAGGAGCGTGGCGGTCGCGCACAGCGCGAGGAGGAAGTGTCTCGTCTTCATTTTTTCTCGTTCAGGGTTTGCATTCGGAATTCCCCGGCAGGCCGGGGCAGGGCAGGCCGAAGGCGCTCAGGGCAGGGCCTTGTCGGCTTCGGTGGTGAACGCGTCGGCGAAGAACTCGTCCTCGGGCAGCCCGGCCGTCGCGACGTAGTCATGCTTGGCCGATTCGACCACGATCGGTGCACCGCAGGCATACACCTGGTGGCCCGACAGATCGGGAAAGTCCTCGAGCACCGCGCGATGGACGAAGCCCGTGCGGCCGGTCCAGTTGTCGTCGGGCGTCGCGTTGGACACCACGGGCACATAGCGCAGGTTCGGCATCTCGGCGAGCTGCGCGCGCATCCAGTCGTCCATGTAGAGGTCTTCGGGCCGGCGGCCGCCCCAGTACAGCGTGGCGGGCCGCTCGATGCGCTTGAACTTCATGTGCTCAAGCAGCGCCTTGATCGGCGCGAAGCCCGTGCCCGACGCCAGCAGGACGATCGGCTTGTCGGAGTCTTCGCGCAGGAAGAAGCTGCCGTAGGGGCCTTCGATGCGAAGGATCTCCTTCTCCTTCATCGTGTTGAACACGTGGTCGGTGAACTTGCCACCCGGCAGGTGCCGCAGGTGCAGCTCGATGCCCGTGCCCGGCTCGGCCAGCGTGTGGGGTGCGTTCGCCATCGAATAGCTGCGGCGCGCGCCGTCTCGCAGGATGAACTCGACGTACTGGCCCGCATGGAACTGCAGCGGCTCCCCGGCCGGCAACTGCAGGCGAAGCTTCATCACGTCGTGCGACAGCCGCGTGAGCGCGAGCACCCGCACCGGCATCTTGCGGATCGGCAGCGCGCCGGCCTCGGTGACCTGGCGCGACTCGAGCACCACGTCGCTCTTCGGATGCGCGCAGCAGGTCAGCACATAGCCCGCAAGCTGCTCCTCGGCGCTCAGCGCCTTGCTCTGGTGCGGACCGAGCTCGACCTCGCCCGAGAGCTTCCGGCACTTGCACGAGCCGCAGGCGCCGTCCTTGCAGCCGTACGGCAGGCCGATGCCCTGGCGGATGCCCGCCGCGAGAATGGTTTCGTCGCCATGCACCACGAAGTGACGCCCGCTGGGCTCGACGGTGATGGAAAAGCCCGCATCGTGCGGCGCTGCAACAGTCATCGGTATTCTTCGGCTTCTTTCAGCCTGGGTCTGAAAAGGGAAAGGAAACCGGATTTTGCCTTCAATCAATAGCCCTTCCGGCGCGCTGCCGGCGCGCTTCCGGCGCGAGCGCCTGCTGATCGTCGGTTGCGGCGACGTGGGCCAGCGCGTGGCGGCCCGCCTGGCAGGCCGCGTGCAGCTGGTAGCGCTCACTTCATCGGCCGACCGGATACCCGCGCTGCGTGCCGCGGGCATTCGCCCGCTGCGGGGCAACCTCGACGATCCGGCGAGCCTGCGCCGCCTGGCCGGCATCGCCACCCGTGTGCTGCACCTGGCGCCGCCCGCGCGCGACGGCGGGGCGGCTTGGTGGCGCGACCTTCGCACCACCGCGCTCGTGCGTGCGCTGCGGCTGCGCGCAGCGCCCGAGGCCCTGGTCTACGGCTCCACCAGCGGCGTCTACGGCGACTGCGGCGGCGCCCGCGTGAGCGAGACGCGCGCCGTGCGGCCCGACACGCCGCGCGCCCACCGCCGCGTCGACGCCGAACGCGCCGTGCGCTGGCTCGGCCGCAGCGCGGGCGTGCGCACCAGCATCCTGCGCATTCCCGGCATCTATGCGCCCGACCGCGTCGGCGGCACGCCGCGCCAGCGGCTCGAGCGCGGCACCCCCGTGCTGCGGCGCGAGGATGACGTGTACACGAGCCACATCCACGCCGACGACCTGGCGCGCGCCTGCGTGGCCGCGCTCTACCGCGGCCGGCCGCAGCGCGTGGTGCACACCGCCGACGACACCGAACTGCGCATGGGCGACTACATCGATCTTGCAGCCGACCTTTACGGCCTGCCGCGCCCGCCGCGCTTGGCGCGCGACGAGGCCGAGCGGCAGCTGCCGCTGCAGCTCCTGAGCTTCATGGGGGAATCGCGCCGGCTCGACAACGCGCGGCTCAAGCGCGAACTGCGGGTGCGGCTGGCGCATCCGACGGTGCATACGGGATTGCTTCGCATGGCCCGATGAGGAGGCGTAGAGCGCGCTACGCATTCGATCTAGAAGCTGGCCGCCTCCAAGCTGCTGGTTGGCAACTGGCAACTGGCAACTGGCTACGGCTGTCGCTGAGCCTCCGGCCCGCTGCTCAAGCGGCATTCCTGATCAACTTGCGGACAATTCGAAGTGGCGCGGTCAACTCCCAGGAGGTTGACGTCAGTAGACGATGAATCTCGACTTGGGCCATTTCTTCCGAGTTCGGAATCGTCAAGATCTCCAGAGGTTGTCCGCGCACTCTGCGGACTAAATTGCGTAGCGGGCGGGTCATTTTCCACGACCGCGTCGCATGGTAATCAGCGAGCAGCTTGCGATAGCATTCCGATCGGGGAGGCTCGTCCGAGCCGTATGACTTGCGGGGATAGATCAACGGGAATTGATCCAATTCACGCACCCACCACCCGAAGTGGTCTATTTTTCTGGAGTCCAGCACATCCTGGGCAGCGTTCCACAGGCGTCTTTTCGCCAAAGCTTCTCTCGCTCGCGCTGTTCCGTCCGATACGGTATTGGAGCCGTCGCTTCGGATGCAGTACTCCGCGCCGAAATAGGGCACATACAGCGGCTCGTGCTGAAAAGCAAGTCTCAGAAGGAAATCGTAATCCTCATTGCGATTCAGCGTTTCCTCGACATCCTCAAGAGGCCCGGCTCTCTCTCTGTCAATCACGAAGGAATGAATCGGCATGAAATTTCCGCGCAAATGATCGAGAAACGAGTAGCCCTCTCTTTTGAAGGGATGAGTGCGCTCTATCAATTGACCATATTCGTTGTAAAGGGCCCTTACGATATCGCTGTAGGCCCAGGAATAGTCGGTTTTCTGAAGGGCCTTGATCAGCGTCTGGTAATGCGGGGGGTATGGTTTATCGTCGTCGTCCAGAAATGCCAGGTATCTGCCGGTTGCACGTAATTTGCCGACGTTCAGGCTCTTGGCTCTTGCATCGAAGTTCGCAGTGTGAGTATGTATCTGGATGCAGGGAAAGCACTCGCCCCACCGAGCGACAACTTTTTCAATACCGCTGGTGTCCTCGGATTCATTCCTTTTCTGCACGACCACCACTGGTTCAACAAAGGAGTAGGTTTGACCGCTCAATAAGAAGAGACAGCGATCCAGATAGAGCTCGCGCCCGATCATTGTACGAATGACAATCGAGATTCTTTTTTCCATCTTAAGCCCACATTGGATGAGAGAAATGCAATCCGTGCTTAAAATCAGGCTTTGCTCTGTATACTAGTTCTAGCTCATGTTGCTGATGTTTTTCAATGTCTCTGGTGATTTGATCATGATCGATATCGATCAAGCCCTTCAATACATTGAGAGCCATTTCCTTGAAATCTCTTGCGCGCCACTTGTGCGCGAGGATGCAAGCAGATCTCCAGATTTCTACTTCCCGGTTTGATCGGTCAACTGAATAGTGCAGGAACAGCGCGTTGGCGCATGTGTAGCACCCGTGGCCCGCTGCCTTGACGCGCCAAGACAGATCTACGTCCTCACAATACAGAAAGAAATCCTCGTCAAAACCGCTGATCGCTTGGTATATGTCGCAGGGGATCAGTACGCATGCGCCCGAGCACCACGCAGTCGCCTCGCTCTGAGGGTCATAGAACTTCGGGTGCATGATTGGTTCTTGGCGGGCCTCGTAGATGCCTCGGCCATTCGTTTTGTCGAGCTTCTCGATCATCGAGCCCAGGCACTCCGGGTGCATGGCGCCGTCAGGATTGAGGCACAAGTAAGCTGTAGCAGCTGGGTTGCGCTGACTGAAAAGTAGATTGTGGCCTCCGCCGAAGCCCAGGTTCTCTCCTTCGGAGAATCTGCAGGGGATCGGTAGTGGGTGTCTTTCCAGCCAGTTCTCGACTGCCGGGCGACAATCGCCACCGCCTTGATCGCGTATCAGGATCTCGATGACGACATCGAGAGAGAGTTGTCGCTGTATCGACTGGAAGCAACGGGAAGTTTCCGCTTCGTCGTTCTTATAGAGAATAATTCCAATTGATATCTTGTTGCCCATTTGTCTGCTCGAAGCTTTTTATTTCCTACCTCAACCGCTGCAGCACGTCAGAAGTCGTCACGTTGGAGCTGTCGCTGCCGGTCCCGTATTTCCAGGCCACCCGCTGACTCCTCTTGGGGCATGCGGCCGTTGTTTCAAGCGCCTACTTGCCGGCCAGATACGAGTCGATGATGCCCAATTCGATCAGGAGGATGCCGTCATCAGCAAAGGTCGGGCTCATCAAATTGCCATATTCGTGAATAAATCTCACATTCATCAGCTTGGTCGGCTTCAGCGTCTCGAGTTCACTCCGGGCTTGGGCAGCCGTTCGACGATGTCTCGCCAGGCAGAAAGCTCCGAATCGAACCCTTGCAGCCTGCTTGCGACATCGGGGACGGACATTTTTGGACGCATGGCTGGCGCGCTGAGCCGGCTTCCGTCCGGGGGCGGATCGACGGAAAGGGTTCCGCGGTCCTGCCGGTGTAGATCTGGTAGACAGGGTCGTAGCCAAGCCTGGATCGACCGTGTGCCGCGGACTTGAATGAATCGGCCGAGCGTGCCGACGTCGGGGTACTCGGCCGGCGGCTCTTTCATCGCCGCGAGCACGAGTGGATCTTTGACGGGCAGACCCGATGCGTGGCTTGGTGTCGCACGCGATGTGCCGAGCAGCCCGCAGGCTCGGCAAGAAAGCTTCTTGAGGCGGCTGCTCTCAAGCTCCACGGCCTAGGGCCTGTTAACACTACGCAAGGAGATCGCGTTGCTTCGCCAAGGGGCTGGCAACGCCGAGGGGCGGGCTGTGGCGAACTTCGCGAGCCCTTGCGTAGTGTTAACAGGCCCTAGAGGCTGGAGGACCTGGTGGTGCCCGGGGCCGGAATCGAACCGGCACACCTTTCGGTGGGGGATTTTGAGTCCCCTGCGTCTACCAATTTCACCACCCGGGCACATCCGGAAGGGAGCCCAAAATTATGGCACAGTGCCTGCCATGAACTATCCGACGATCGAAGACGCCATCGGCAAGACGCCGCTGGTGGCATTGCAGCGCATCGACGCGGCCGAGAACGCCAGGCGCGGCAATGTGATTCTTGCCAAGCTCGAGGGCAACAACCCCGCGGGGTCGGTCAAGGACCGTCCGGCGCTTTCGATGATCAAGCGCGCCGAGGAGCGCGGCGAGATCAAGCCCGGCGACACGCTGATCGAGGCCACCTCGGGCAACACCGGCATCGCGCTGGCCATGGCCGCGGCCATCAAGGGCTACCGCATGGTGCTGATCATGCCGGAGGACCTGTCGATCGAGCGCGCCCAGACCATGAAGGCGTTCGGCGCCGAGCTGATGCTCACGCCCAAGAGCGGCGGCATGGAGTACGCGCGCGACCTGGCCGAGAACATGCAGCGCGAAGGCAAGGGCCGCGTGCTGGACCAGTTCGCCAACGAGGACAACCCGCGCATCCACTACGAGACCACGGGACCCGAGCTGTGGCAGCAGACGGGCGGGCGCATCACGCACTTCGTCAGCGCCATGGGCACCACCGGCACCATCACCGGCGTGTCGCGCTACCTGAAGGAGAAGAACCCGGCCGTCCGCGTCATCGGCGCGCAGCCGGCCGAAGGCTCGCGCATCCCGGGCATCCGCAAGTGGCCGCAGGAGTACCTGCCCAAGATCTACGACGCTTCGCACATCGACGAGACCATCTCGGTCAGCCAGGACGAAGCCGAGGAGATGTGCCGGCGCCTGGCGCGCGAAGAAGGCATCTTCGGCGGCATCTCGGCCGCCGGCGCATGCTGGGTGGCGCAGCAGGTGGCCAGGCAGGTCGAGAACGCGACCATCGTGTTCGTGGTGTGCGATCGCGGGGACCGGTACCTGTCGACGGGCGTGTTCCCGGCATGAACTGTCATCCGAGGCCCGCAGTTGTCATCGCGAGCCCCGCAGGTTGTCATCCCGGGCGCCGCAGTTGTCATCCCGGGCTTGACCCGGGATCCATCTCCGGACGCCCTCCAGCCGCAGGAGCTGGATTGCGGGTCAAGCCCGCAATGACAATCGATTTCGCATGACCTACACCTTCTGCCCCGCCTGCGCCACGGCGCTGCAACCCATGACCCAGCAGGAAGACGGCGGCCCCAAGGAGCGGCTGCGCTGCCCGGCCTGCGGCTGGACGCACTGGAACAACCCGACCCCCGTACTGGCCGCGGTGATCGAGTACCAGGACCAGATCCTGCTGGCGCGCAACGCGGCCTGGCCCGGCCACATGTACGCGCTGATCACCGGCTTCATGGAGGCCGGCGAGACGCCGCAGGACGGCATCACGCGCGAGGTGAAGGAAGAGACCAACCTGGACGTCACCGCGCTGTCGCTGATCGGCGTGTACGACTTCCAGCGGATGAACCAGGTCATCATCGCGTACGCCGTGCAGGCC
>CAMLCW010000248.1 GCA_946478645.1 uncultured Variovorax sp. | reverse complement strand
GCAGCGCGCGGCAGATGCGTATGCGGCGCTGACCGCGGGGGAGCGCGAACGTGCCCACCGGCTGCTCGCCGACGTCGGCGGCAGCAGCTTCACCCGGCTGCCGTCGATGCCGAGGCTGCAGCGCGACCGGCTCAGCGTGCGCCTCGCGGCGGCCGGCACACCCGGCGCCTGACGGCCCCGCGCGGTCGCGGTGATCTCCTACATCGTGCGGGCCCGGATGATGCTCTGCTGCGTGCTCGTAGACTCGGCGACCTCCCTGCCCCCTCCCCACCATGTCGCACATCGCCGAGTTTCCACCCCACGACCACGACGTCCGCTTCTACGACGAGGACGACCGGCTGGTTGAAGAAGTCGCCGAGTTCCTCGATTCATCCCTGCGCGGCGGGGGCTTGGCAGTGGTCATCGCCACCGCGGCGCACCGGGTCGAACTCGCACGCCGGCTCAGCGGCTTCGGGCACCCAGGCTGCGATGGCGCCGGCGGCTTCTCGGGCCGGCTCACCATGCTGGATGCAGCCCAGACCCTCGCGCAGTTCATGGTCGAGGGGCAGCCGGATGCCGCCCGGTTCGACGCCATCCTGGGTCCTGTCCTTCGCAGGGGCGCGCCGGGCATGCCCCTGCACGCCTTCGGCGAGATGGTCGCGCTGCTGTGCGAGCAGGGCAACTACGAAGGCGCTTTGCAGCTCGAGCTGGTGTGGAACCAGGCCGCGCGGCGCTACGCGTTCTCGCTCTTCTGCGCCTATCCCTGGCAGTTGTTCTCCGCGCCCGAGAAGACCCACGCCTTCCAGCATGTCTGCGCCGCGCATTCGCGTGTGCTGAACGCGCTCGATTCGGCCCTGGAGGGGCACGGCGTCCTGCCCGCGCCGCTGACCGTGCCCGAACTGCAGCAGCAGGCCCGCGCGCTGCAGGTCGAGGTGGCCCGGCGCCAGCGCGCAGAAGACACGCTCAGGCGGCGCGAGCGCGAGCTCGCCGAATTCCTGGACAACGCGAGCGAAGGCATACACAAGGTGGCAGCGGACGGCACCATCCTGTACGCCAACCGCGCCGAGCTTGACCTGCTGGGTTACCGCTGGGAAGAATACGTCGGCCGCGACATCGCCGACTTCTACGACGACGGGGCCGTCATCGACGACATCCTGCGCCGGCTCAAGGCCGGCGAGGTGCTGCGCGACCAACCGGCCCTGCTGCGTTGCAAGGACGGCAGCCGCAAGCCGGTGCTGATCTGCTCGAACGGCTACTTCGAGGACGGCCAGCTTCGCTATACCCGCTGCTTCACGCGCGACGCCACGCAGCAGGTGCGGGCACGCGACGCGCTGCTCGCCTCGGGCATCGAACGGGAGCGGCTGGTGGAGGACCTGCGCGAGGCCAGCCGCGCGAAGGACGAGTTCCTGGCGATGCTCGGCCACGAGCTGCGCAACCCGCTGTCGCCGATCGTCATGGCGCTGCAGCTGATGCGGATGCGCGGCGACACCGGCACTGCCCGCGAGCAGGGCATCATTCAGCGGCAGGTGGAGCATCTCGTGCGTCTGGTCGATGACCTGCTGGACATCTCGCGCATCACGCGCGGCAAGATCGAGCTCAAGCGCGAAGCCTGCGAGGTGCAGCCCTTGCTCGCCAAGGCCGTCGAGCAGGCCAGCGTGCTGCTGGAGCAGCGCAAGCACCAGCTGGTCGTCGACGTGCGGCCGGGATTGCTGTGCGTGTGCGATCCGGTTCGCATCGCGCAGGTGGTCGCCAACCTGCTGACCAATGCGGCCCGCTACACCGAACCCGGCGGACGCATCGAGCTCTCGTGCCATATGCAGGACGAAACGCACTTCGCGATCAGTGTGCGCGACAACGGACGGGGCATCGCGCCCGACATGCTGCCGCGCATCTTCGAGCTGTTCTATCAGGGGCCGCGCGGCATCGACCGGGCGGAAGGCGGGCTCGGCCTGGGCCTGGCCCTGGTGCGCAGCCTGGTCGAACTCCATGACGGCCGCGTGACGGCACGCAGCGAAGGCCTCGGGCGTGGCAGCGAGTTCATCGTCTGCCTGCCGCTCGGGAGGGCATCGTCCGGATTGCCGGCTGCCGAGCCGGTGGAGGCGGCACCGTCCGGCACGGACGGCGGCCGGCGCGTGCTGCTGGTGGACGACAACGTCGACGCCGCCCAGACCACGGCCCAGCTGTTGCGTGCGCATGGACACGAGGTGGCGGTTCACCACGATCCCGTGTCGGCGCTCGCCGCCCTTGAGGCCATCGGCCCCGACGTGGTACTGCTCGACATCGGCCTGCCCGTCATGGACGGCTACGAGCTCGCCGCGCGCATCCGCGCGGCCCTTGGCACCGCCTGCGACCTGGTCGCGCTGACCGGCTACGGACAGGATTCGGACAAGGCGCGCGCCCGCGAGGCCGGATTCGATCACCATCTGGTCAAACCCGTCGCACCCGCGGACATGCTCGCAGCGATCGCCGCCACGCCGCGCCCCCGCGAACCGGGGCCAACCTCGCGTCGTCAGTAGCCCAGCTTCGCCTCGCCCACGCGGCGCCCACCGGCCGCCGAGGCCTGCTGGAACGCGCGCGTGATGAGGCTCGTCGTCACGCTCGCGAAGTAGCGCGCGCCCCAGGCGCCGTACTTGTCCTCGTCCTCGGGCGTGAGGGCGATGGTGCCCGCGCAGGTGCCGGTGCCGCTCACCGCGCGCAGCGCGCGCTCGATCTCGGCCTCGACCTCGGGCGCCTTCCAGTCGCTGCCGAAGCCCATCGCATGCGAGAGGTCGTTCGGCCCGACGAACACCGCATCGACGCCCTCGACCGCGGCGATCTCGGCGGCCTGCGCCACCGCCTCGGGCGTCTCGATCATCACGATCAGCGCGATGCCCTCGTTGCTGCGCTGCGTGTGGGCCGCGCCGGGGAACGCGCCGTAGCCCGCGGCGCGCGGGCTGAACGCGCTGCCGCGGCGGCCGATGCCGGGATAGCGCACCTGCTGCACCAGCTCGCGCGCTTCTTCGGCGCACTCGACCATCGGGATCTGCACCGCGCCCGCGCCCATGTCGAGGATGCGCGCGATGTCGTGCCGCAGGCAGCGCACCACCGGCACGATGCCGCTCGCGCGCGCGGCGCGCAGCATGTGCTCGGTGGTCTCGAGGTTGGCGCTGCCGTGCTCGCTGTCGAGAATGACGAAGTCGAAGCCGGCGTAGCCGCACATCTCGACGATGGCCGGGCTCGGCAGTGCGTTGAACACGCCGCGCAGGCGCTGGCCGCTGCGCAGCATGGCTGGCAGGCGGGTGTCGATCGGATGGTGATGGTCCATGGCGTGGGTTCCTTGCCTCAATCGAGCACGATGTTGTTGGTCTTGATGACCTTCGCGAACTTGACCGTCTCGTCCTGGATGAACTTGCGGAAGCCCTCGGGCGACATCGGCTTGGGCGTGAAGCCCTGCGCCGCGAGGCGCTCGGCCATGGCGGGCTGCTTGAGCACCGCGACCACTTCGCTGTTGAGCCACGCCACCACCGGCGCCGGCGTGCCCGCGGGCGCCAGCAGGCCGAGCCAGGTCGAGGCCTCGAAGCCCGGCACGCCCGATTCGGCCAGGGTCGGCAGCTCGGGCGCGAGCGGCGAGCGCGTGTCGCTGGTGATCGCGAGCGCCTTGGCCTGGTTGTTCTTCGCGAACGCGAGCGCGGTGGTCATGTTGTCGAACTGCATGTCGATCTGGCCGCCGGCCAGGTCCACCAGCGACTGGCTGCTGCCCTTGTACGGCACGTGCACCGCGGTGGCGTTGATGCGGTTGAGCAGCATCAGCGTGGTCAGGTGCTGCGAGGTGCCGGGGCCGCTGGTGCCGTACGAGACGGCGTCGGGCTTGGCCTTGATCGCGGCGATCATCGCGCCCACGTCCTTGGCGCCCGACTTGTTGCCGGCCAGCAGCACGAGCGGCGTGCTCGCAAGGCCGGTGACGGGTGCGAAGTCTTTCTCGGGGTGGTAGCTGATCTTCTTCAGCAGCGTGGGGTTGACGGCCAGCGCGGTCTGCGTGCCGAGCAGCAGCGTGTAGCCGTCGGGCTTGGCGCGCGCAACGTACTCGGTGCCGATGCCACCGCCCGCGCCGGCCTTGTTGTCGACCACCACGGCGGTGCCCCAGCGCTTGCCGAGCGCGTCGGCCATGAGGCGCGCCACGATGTCGGTGGCGCCGCCCGGTGCGAAGGGCACCACGATGACGACGCGGCCGGTGTTGGGATAGCCATCGGGGCCTTGGGGCGTCTGCGCCTGAACGACGGGCGCAACGGCCGCGAGCGCGACGGCGGCCAGCGCGATGGCGCGGCGCACGGGAGAGAAAGAGGAAGATGTTTGGCGGTTCATGAGAGAGAGGTCCTTGTTCATTCGGCCTGGATGTTCGCGTCCTTGATCACCTTGCCCCACTTGGCGATTTCGGCGCGCTGGAATGCGGCAAACGCGTCGGACGTGCGTCCGTCGGCCTCGACGCCGAGGCCGCGCAGGCGCGCCTGCACCTCGGGCATCGCGACCACGGCCGCGAGCTCGCGCGACAGGCGCTCGACGATGGGCTTGGGCGTGCCGGCCGGTGCGAACACGCCCTGCCACGACTGCATCTCGAAGTCGGTCACGCCGGCCTCGGCGAGCGTCGGCACGTCGGGCAGATTCGGCTGGCGCTTGGCCGAGGTGATGCCGAGCACCTTCACGCGCTTGGCCTCGATCATCGGGCGCGCGGCCGCGACGGTCTCGAACACCATGTCGATCTGCCCGCCCACGAGGTCGACCATCGCCTGCGAGCCGCCCTTGTACATGATCTGGCGCATGCGCGTGTGCGTGATGTTCTCGAACAACTGGCCCGACAGGTGCTGCGAAGTGCCCGCGCCGGCCGTGCCGTAGGTCAGGCTTTCGGGCTTGGCCTTGAGTTCGGCGATCACCTGCGCCACCGAATTGAAGCGGCTCTCCGCAGGCACCACGAGCACGTTGCTGACCGTGCCGATCATGTTGACGGGCACGAAGTCCTTCACCGGGTCGTAGCCCAGGTTCTTGGTGAAGAAGGGGTTCACCGCGTGCGTGGTGATGGTGCCGCCCATCACGGTGTAGCCGTCGGCCGGCGCGCGCGCGGCGGCCTGCGTGCCGACGATGCCCGAGACGCCCGGGCGGTTCTCGACCACCACCGGCTGCCCGAGCCGCTCGCCGAGATGCTGCGCGATGAGCCGCGCGACGCCGTCGGACACGCCGCCGGTCGAGAAGGGAACGATGTACTTGACCGGCTTGGTCGGCCAGGCCGGCGCTTGCGCATGGCCGTTGCCGACCAAGGCGCCCAGCGCGAGGGCCGCGACGATCAGCGGGCGGAATCGGAATTGCATGAGGTGTGTGTCTCCAAGGTTTTTTTCTGTGGGTGGAAAGAAGCTCCGCTCAGGCGGAAGCGTTGGCGGCGCTGCTGCTGCGGCGGCGCCGCGCCGGGGCCGCGCGTACCGAGGCGCGCTCGATCAGTGCGCAGGGAACGATCACGTTGCGCGGCTGCGCGTCGTCGTGCATCTGCTCGTGCAGCAGCTCGACCGTGGCATCGACCATCGGCTCGACCGCCTGCACGACGGTGGTGAGGCGGTAGGCGCCCCATGCGGCCTGTGGCACGTCGTCGAAGCCGACCACGCTCACGTCCTCGGGCACGCGCAGGCCGAGCTCCTGGCGCAGCACGTCCATCACGGCGATCGCCATGTGGTCGTTGGCGACGAACACCGCATCGGGCCGGCGCGCGGCCGGCAGGTTCGCGAACATCGCGCGCGCGGCCTCGCCCGCCTGGGCGAAGTCGTAGTGGCCCACCTCGCGGCGGAACAGCGACGCACCGGCGGCGGCCAGCTCCTCGCGGAAGCCGCGCTCGCGCTCGTGGTTAGTCGATGATTTCTCGAGCCCCGCCAGGAACGCGATGCGCTTGTGGCCGCGCTCGAGCAGCAGCTTGGCCACCATGCGCCCGCCCTCGACGTTGTCGGAGGTGACCGCGCTCGTGGTGTGGCGCGCGAAGGCGCTGGTGTCGGGCACGCGGTTGAACAGCACCACCGGCACGCCGGTGTCGGCGCACTGGCGCGCGAGCGCGGGCGAGAGCATGGCCGACGCGATGACGATGCCGTCGATCTGGTACTGCAGGATCTCGTCGAGCACGCCGTCGGTCTCGTCGCCGTTGCTGATGAACATCAGCACGTGGTAGCCCTGCTTCTGCAGCTTCTGCGAGAGCTTCTCGATCACCAGCGGATAGAACTGGTTCTCCAGGTAGCCCATCACCAGCGCGATGATGCGGCTGCGGCGCGTGATCAGGCTGCGCGCCATCGCGTTGGGGCGGTAGCCGAGCGCCTTGGCCGCGATCATCACGCGCTCGCGCGTTTCATCGGACACGCTCGCGCCGGGCGTGAAGGTGCGGCTCACGGCCGACTGCGACACCTTGGCGAGCGTCGCCACGTCCTGCGCGGTGGCCTTGGGCTTCATGCCGCGCTCCATCCGCCGTCGAGCATCAGCGCGCTGCCCGTGACGAGGCTCGAGGCCTCGCTCGCGAGGAACACGATGGCGCCCATGATCTCCTCGGTGCGGCCCAGCCGACCGAGCGCGATGCGGTCGGTGACCCAGCTGCGAAAACCCGGGTCGGCGAACATGCCGGCCGTCATTGCGGTCTCGATGAAGGTCGGGCACACCGTGTTGACGCGGATGCCCGCGGGGCCGAGTTCCCAGGCCAGCGCCTTGGTCATGCCCTCGACCGCATGCTTGCTCGCGCAATAGAGCGTGCGACGCGGGCTGCCGACCACGCCCATCTGCGACGAGACGCTGATGATCGAGCCCGGCAGCTTCGCCTCGACGAGCTTGCGCGCCACGGTGCGCGTGACGTAGAGCGTGGCCTTCACGTTGAGGTCGAACACCGCGTCGATGTCTTCGTCCTGCACATCGACCAGCGGCTTGGGACGGTTCAGGCCCGCGTTGTTCACGAGGATCTGGAACGGCGCGGCCGCGCCGAGCGCTTGCGCGACCGCGGCCGAATCGGTCACGTCGAGCACCATGTGCGCGCAGGCGCCGCCTTCGGCGCGGATCAGTTCGCAGGCCGCGCGCAGCTCCCCTTCGGAACGCGCCGCCAGCGTGACGTGCGCACCGGCGCGCGCGAGCGCGGCCGCCGCGGCCAGGCCGATGCCGCGGCCCGCGCCGGTCACCAGCGCGCGTTGGCCGTCGACGCGAAAGCTCGGCGAAGCCGGCAACCCGCTCATCGTTCCAGCGCCGGCACCGGCTCGTACCAGGGCACCTCGGCGCGCGTGCCGTAGCGGCGCACGCGCAGGTTGGCCTGTTCGCCGTGGCCCGCGAAGTTCTCCATGTGGCACAGGCGCGAGCAGTACTCGCCCATGGTCGCGCTGGCGTCGTCGGTCAGCACCCTCTGGAAGGTGCAGGTCTTCAGGAACTTGCCGACCCACAGCCCGCCCGTGTAGCGCGCGTTGCGGTTGGTGGGCAGCGTGTGGTTGGTGCCGATGACCTTGTCGCCGAAGCTCACGTTGGTGCGCGGGCCCAGGAACAGCGCGCCGTAGTTGGTCATGCGTTCGAGGAAGTAGTCGGGGTCGCGCGTGAGCACCTGCACATGCTCGAAGGCCAGCTCGTTGGCCTTGGCGAGCATTTCTTCCTGCGTGTCGCAGACGATCACCTCCCCGTACTCGGCCCAGCTCACCGCGGCGATCGCGGCGGTCGGCAGCACCTTCAGTTGGCGCTCGATCTCGGCCATGGTGTCGTGGGCCAGCTTCTCGCTCGTGGTCAGCAGGATCGCGGGCGAGGTCGGGCCTTGCTCGGCCTGGCCCAGCAGGTCGACCGCGCACATCT
>CAMLCW010000247.1 GCA_946478645.1 uncultured Variovorax sp. | reverse complement strand
TCGTGATCTACACCTCCGGCACCACCGGCCTGCCCAAGGGCGTGAGCGCACGGCACCTGTCGGTCGCCGTGCTGCTGCAGTGGATGCAGCGCCGCTCGGCGCTGTCCGCCGCCGACCGCATCGCGGCCGTGACCACGCTCTCCTTCGACATGGCGGTGCCCGACCTGCTGCTGCCGCTCGCGGCCGGCGCCGAGATCGTGATGGTGCAGCGCGAGATCGCGATGGACGGCATGCGCCTGTCCCGGCTGCTGCAGGACGAACGCATCACCTTCCTGCAGGCCACGCCCGGCATGTGGCAATTGCTGGTCGATGCGCAATGGCCCGGTGCGCCCGGCTTCCGCGGCTGGATGGGCGGCGAGGCCCTGCGTCCGAGTTTTGCGCTCGCGCTGTGCGAACGCGTCGACGAACTCTGGAACGGCTACGGCCCGACCGAGACCACGGTCTATTCCACCGCCTGGCGCGTGGACCCCGCAGCGGTCGCGGCGCGTGGCGTGGCCATCGGCCTGCCGGTCGACAACACCGAGATCTGGATCCTCGACGAGGCGCTGCAGCCCTGCCCGATCGGCGTGCCCGGCGAGATCTGCATCGCGGGCGACGGCCTGGCCCACGGCTACATCGAGCGCCCCGAGCTCACGGCCGAACGCTTCGTGAACGTGCGCATCCTCGGCACCGGCAAGACCGTGTACCGCAGCGGCGACCGCGGCCGCTGGCGCAACGACGGGCTGATCGAACACCTCGGGCGGCTCGACTTCCAACTCAAGGTGCGCGGCTACCGCATCGAGCCCGGCGAGATCGAGGCCCGCTGCGTCGAGGTGCCGGGCGTCTCGCGCGCGGTGGTGGTGGCGCGCGAGGACAGCCCCGGCGACGTGCGCCTGGTGGCCTACCTCGCGCTCACGCCGGGCGCCGACTTCGACCACGACGCGCTGATGCTGCACCTGCGCGAGCACCTGCCGGCCTTCATGCTGCCGCAGCACGTGGTGGCGCTGCAGTCGCTGCCCACGCTGCCCAACGGCAAGGTCGACCGCGTGGCGCTGCCCGCGCCGCAGGCGGTCTCGCGCGAAGAGGTGCGGCGCGGCGCCGGCCCGCGCAACGACTGCGAGCGCAAGGTGCTCGAGACGATGGAGAAGGTGCTGAGCCTGCCCGGGCTCGACATGCAGGACGACTTCTTCACCATGGGCGGCCATTCGCTGCTGGCGTCGCGCCTGACCACCCTGCTCGGCCGCGAGTTCCAGGTCACGCTGCCGCTGCGCGCGCTGTTTGAAGCGCCCACGGCCGAGAAGCTGGCCGTGGTGGTCGAGCGGCTGCAGCGCGCCGGTGCCGGCACCCAGGCGCCGCTGCCCTGCCGGCCCGGTCGCGGCACCGCGCCGCTGACGGTCGCGCAGGAGCGCATCCTCTTCATGGAAGACCTGCATCCGGGCCGCTCGCTCTACAACGCGCCATCGGCCCAGCGCCTGACCGGCAACTTCGATGCCGCGCGCTTCGACGCCGCGTTCAAGGAGATCATCCGCCGCCAGCCCGCGCTGCGCACGCGCATGGGCACCGATCCGCAGACCGGCCGCCCGGCGCAGCTGATCGCCGAGTCGGTCGACTTCACGCTGCCGGTGATCGACCTGCGCAAGCTCCCGGCCGACCAGCGCGAGGCCGAGCTCGCCGAGCTGATGCAGGAGATCGCCGACGAGCCGATCGACATCCACCGCGCGCCGATGATGCATGCGGCGGTGTTCCAGCTCGACGAGCACGACCACGTCTTCCTGTTCGTGCCGCACCACCTGGTCTGGGACGGCTGGTCCTTCGACCTGCTGCAGCGCGAGCTGTCGGCCATCTACGACGCGGCCGAGCGCGGCCGCGCGCACACCCTGCCCGCGATCGCCACCACGCATGGCGACTATGCCGAGTGGCTCGCGGGCTGGATGCAGGAGCCCGCGTTCCAGCCGCAGCTCGACTTCTGGCTCG
This sequence comes from uncultured Variovorax sp., assembly GCA_946478645.1. Next base: position 5,852 of record CAMLCW010000247.1, on the reverse strand, counting down.
AGCGCTTCGCCAAGGCACCGATGCCGCGGCTGCCGCGCACCGACATGCCGCGCCGCGCGGGCAAGAGCGGCCAGGGCGGTGCGCAGTGGATCCGCGTCGACCTCGCGGTGACGCAGCAGCTGCGCAAGATCGCGCGCGACATGGACGTGACGCTCAGCATGCTGACCTTCGGCATCTACGCGCTCACCATGAGCCGCGTCATCGGCTCGGAGACGGTGGTGATCGCCAACCCGGTGCGCGGCCGCCAGCAGCCCGAGACCGAGGACGTGATGGGCTTCTTCAACAACGTGCTGCCGGTGTCGCTCACGGTCGATGCCAACGCTGCGCTGCCCGACTTCATGCGCTACGTGAAGGGGGAGCTGCTCGCGCTGATGAACTACCAGCAGGTGCCGTTCGAGCGGCTCATGGCCGAGCCCGTGCTGGCCGGCCGCATCCGCGCGGTGGGCCCCTACCAGGCGATGTTCTCGTTCCAGGATGCACGCGACCGCGCACGCCGGCTCGGCAGCCTGCAGACCCGGCAGATGCACCTGATGCAGCGTGGCGCGACCGACGACATCGGCGTCTGGCTCATGGACAAACCGCACGGGCTCGAAGGCGCGCTGATCTACAACGCCGACATCTACCTGCGCGAGACCGGTGCCCAGCTGCGCGACCGCTACCTCGAAGTGCTGCACCGCGTGGTCGAGCAGCCCGGCGCGACGCTCGCCGCGCTGGCTGCCGAGGAAGGTTCGCCGAGCGCGCTGTACCTGCGCCGGCTCACCGCGGCCGAGCCGCCGAAGACGCCCGCAGCCGAAGGCGCGGCGCCCGGCGCGAAGGCCGAGGAGATCCTGCTGAACCCCGAGCACGCCAAGCTCGCGCAGATCTGGGCCTCGGTCATCGGCATCGACGTGAACGACATCCGGCCGACCGACAACTTCTTCGACCTCGGCGGCGACTCGCTGCTGGTACTGCGCGCCGTCGAGCAGGCCGAGCGGACGCTCGGCTACCACGTCGCCTCGCGCCGCTACCTGTTCGAGAACCTGGGCCAGATCGCGGCCACCGCGCATGCGGCCTTCGACGAAGCCGACACCGACCCCGAGCCGGCGCGCGTGCCGCTCGCACAGCTCAAGAGCGCCACGCGCAGCGAAGGCCTGCTGAGCCGCGCCTTCGGCGGCTGGCTGCGCAGGGAGTAAAGCATGGGCTACGCCGATTTCTCCCTTTCCGCGGTCGAGGCGCCGGTCTGCCGCTATCTCGATCTCGACGACCGCGCCAGCCACGATGTCGAGCCGCTGCTGTGCGATGAGGAGCGCGCGCGGGCCGCGCAGTTCCGCTTCGCCCCCGACCGCCGGCGCTTCGTGGCCGCGCATGCGGCGCTGCGGCGCGCGCTGGCCGAGCAGATCGGCCAGCGCCCCGAGGCGCTGCGCTTCACGCGCAGCGCCTTCGGCAAGCCGTCGCTCGCGGACGGGCCGCGCCTGCATTTCTCGCTGAGCCACAGCCAGGCCCTGGGCCTGGTCGCGATCGGCCGGCGTGGGCCGCTGGGCGTCGACGTCGAGGTGCTGCGCCCGGTGCCCGATGCGCTCGAACTCGCCGGGCGCCACTTCACCCCGGCCGAGCAGGCGGCGCTCGCGGCCCTGCCTGCGGCCGAGCGCGAACATGCGTTCCTGGTCTGCTGGACCCGCAAGGAGGCCTGCCTCAAGGCCATCGGGCTCGGGCTGATCGTGCCGCCCGACCGCTTCGAGGTCGGCATCGATGCCGACTGCCGCAGCGTCGAGGTGCCGGTGGCCGGCCGCCTGCTGTGGCTGGTGCTGCAGCCGGCGCCGCTGCGCATCGACAGCGTGGGCTCGATCGCCGAATGGCGCCAGACCCGTGTGCGTGCGAGCCAGCCCCCCGCGTCCGCGGTGGCCGCCTTCATGTTCGAGCGGGCAGCGCAGCTGGTCCCGCGCACGGAGATGAGCCAATGACCGCCGCACCGTTCATGTTCGGGCCGGCCTCACGCCAGCTGTTCGGCGTGTACCACCCGGCGGCCGAGCAGCGCGAAAGGCGCGAGGCGCACCTCACGCTGCGCAGCGCGGTTCTGCTGTGCCCGCCCTTCGGCCAGGAGGGCCTGCGCACGCACCGCCTTTTCAAGGTGCTGGCCGAGCGGCTGGCACGCAACGGCACCGCCACGCTGCGCTTCGACTTCCATGGCGCGGGCGATTCACCGGGCGACGAGGCCGATGGCGACCTCGAGGGCTGGCGCCGCGACCTGTGCACCGCGCACGAGGAACTGCGGCAGCGCAATCCGCATGCGCGCATCGTCTGGATCGGTGCACGGCTCGGCGCCACGCTCGCGGTGCTGGCGGCGCGCAACGGCCGCTGCGACCCCTCGCGGCTGGTGCTCTGGGAGCCGGTGATCGACGGCCAGCGCTATGCACGCCACCTGCGCGAACAGCATGTGGCCGCGATCGACGCGACCTTCTGCATTCCCGATGTGGCCTGGCGCCGCGGCCTCTCGCGCGAACCCGCCGCGATGCCCGAGGAAGCGCTCGGCACGGTGCTCTCGCCCGCGCTGCGCGCGCAGCTCGAGGCGCTGGCGCCGGCCTCGCTGCCGCTCACGGCATTGCACGAGACGCTGGTGCTCACCGGCCCCGAAGACGAGCCGACCGCGCAGTGGGCCGCCGAGCAGCAGTCGCGCCACATGCCGGTGCGGCTCGCCTACCTGCAGCACCGCCTCGACTGGACGTCCGACCCCTACCCCAACAGCGCGATGGTTCCGGCCGATGCGCTCAACCGCCTCCAGGGAGCCCTTCATGAATGACGACATCTCTCAGACGCCGATCCGCTTCGGCCCCGAAGGCGCGCTCGTGGGCATGCTGACCACGCCGGCGCATCAGGCGCCCGCCGACGTGGCCTGCCTGATGTTCAACATGGGCGCCAACCACCGGGTCGGGCCGCGCCGCATCAACGTGAAGCTCGCGCACGTGCTGGCAGCGCGCGGCGTCAGCAGCCTGCGCTTCGATCTCGGCGGCATCGGCGACAGCGACGCCTCCGGCAGCTCGCACGACGTGCAGGGCCGCGCGCTCGGCGACCTGTGCGCCGCGATGGACCTGGTCGAGAGCCGGCTGGGCATTCGGCAGTTCGCGATCGTGGGCATGTGCTCGGGCGTCGAGCATGCGGTGGCCGCGGGCGTGACCGACTCGCGGGTGGTGGCGCTCACGCTGTTCGACGGCTATGCGTTTCCCGAGCGCCGCGCGCGCTGGGAACGTACGCTGCGCCGCGCGCTCGCCGCGCCCGTGCACCCCTCGTTCCCGGGCAAGGCCAAGCGCTGGGTGCTGCGCCGCCTGCTGCGCAGCCATGCCGCGACACCGCTGCCGGGCTTCTTCACCGAGAAGCAGCCAATGGAGCAGAACGCCGCCTGGTTCGGCGCCAACATGCGCCGACTGGTGGAGCGGCACGTGGCGGTGCAACTGCTGTATTCAGCCTCGCTGCACGTCAACGACCACGACCGCGACCAGCTCGGCGCGTTTGCGCGCGAGCCCTTCGCCAAGGCGCTGCAGTACGAATTCATGCGTGAGGTCGACCACACCTTCTGCACGGCGCGGGGACAGCAGCTGTTCCTGAAATCCGTCGGCGACTGGGTGTGCGCCTGTGCCTGCGCGGGCGCCCCCGGCACTGAACGCCGGCCATCGCCGCAAGCCGCTTCGCCGACCGCCGGGCCTTCGCTGCACGGCGCCTACGTCCCGCAGTGACCTTCTATCAGGAGCAAGGACTTCCCCATGGCACACCTCGAATCCGTCCGTTCCCCGCACGGCGCCCGCGCCGCCTCCGCTCTTTGCGCCGCCGTGCCCGGGCGCCTCCGGCGCCGACTCGCCCCGATGGCCATGCTCCTGTTGCCGCTGGCCCTCGCGGGCTGCGGCGCGCCGGGCTTCGGCTCGCCCGACAGCGGCAACTGGACCACCACGCGCAGCGACGGCAGCGGCCAGCAGGTGGCGCCGAAGATCGTCACCATCACGCCCGACGTGGTGCGCAGCCAGGCCGCACTGAGCCCGCAGGCCGTGCCGGCCGACGTGCAGCAGCTGTTCGGCAAGGCGCCGGGCTACACCATCGCCCCGGGCGACGTGATCGGCATCGTGGTGTACCGCCACCCCGAGCTGATGCCGAATGCGGGCGCAGTGATCTCGCAGCAGTCCGAGCAGACCGGCGTGAGCGTGGCGCCGGGCTTCATCGTCGACGCTGACGGCGAGATCAGCTTCCCCTACATCGGCCGCACCAAGATCGAAGGCTTGACCGAGCGCGCCGCGGCCGAGCTCATCACGAAGAACATCGCGCCGTACGTGAAAGACCCGTTGGTCAGCGTGCGCATCCAGACGTTCCGCGGCCGCCGCGTCTACGTCGAGGGCGAGGTCCGCCAGCCCGGCCTGCAGATCTTCACCGACGTGCCGATGACGCTGGCCGAGGCGATCAACCGCGCCGGCAGCACCACGCCGGCCGGCGACCGCTCGCGCGTCACCCTCACCCGCGGCGGGCGCACGATGCTGATCGACCTGCCGCTGCTGCAGCGCTACGGCTACGACGCGAGCCGCATCCCGATGCAGAACGGCGACATCGTGAACGTCGGCACGCGCGAGGACAGCCGCGTCTACGTGATGGGCGAGATCCGCAACCCCTCGGCGCTGCTCATGCGCAACGGGCGCCTGAGCCTCAACGAGGCGCTCGGCGATGCCGGCGGCCCCGACCTGCTGAGCGCATCGCCGGGCCAGATCTACGTGGTGCGCAACTCGAACGACGACGTGCCCGAGGTCTACCACCTCGACGCCAAGAACCCGATCGCGCTGGCGCTGGCCGACCGCTTCGAGCTGCGCGCGCGCGACGTGGTCTACATCGACCCCGTGCCGCTGGTGCGCTGGAACCGGGTGATCAGCCTGATCCTGCCCGCCGCGCAGGTCGTGAACCTCGGCGGCACCGCCAACCGGCGCTGAACGCCGCCCCCGCCCCATCCCCGTCAAGGCAACACAAAAGGTGACCTCCATGAATGCGCACTGGCAACCCCTGGTTCCCGTTCCCCCCGATGCGGCGACGGCGGCCGCCGCGGCCGCCGCGGCCGAGCAACCGCCTTCCCGGCTCAGGGAGCATGTCGACCTCCTGATCGACAACCGCTGGAAGATCGCGAAGATCACGCTGGTCGCGCTGCTGCTCGGCGCGGCCTACACGATGTTCGGCCCGCGCGTGTACGAATCGAACGTGCTGATCCAGGTCGAAGACCCCGAGCGTTCCGGCGGCACGCTGGTCGGCGATTCGGCGAGCAGCGCGCTCAATGCCAAGACGCCCACCGCGGGCGAGGCCGAGATCCTCAAGTCGCGGCTGGTGCTGGGCCAGGCGATCGAGAACACCAAGCTCTACATCGAGGCCGAGCCGCTCTACGTGCCGGTGGTCGGCGCGTGGCTGGCGCGCCGCGCCAAGACGCTGTCGGAGCCGGGCTTCCTCGGCATGTCGGGCTATGTCAGCGGCAACGAGCGGATCGTGGTCGCGCAGATGGACGTGCCGGCCGAACTCGAAGGCAGCCGCTTCGCGCTGACCGCGGGCGCCGATGGGGCCTACACGCTGCGCCATCCCAAGCTGGCCGAGCCGCTCGCCGGCAAGGTCGGCACGCCGCTCGACGCCGAAACCCCGCTCGGGCGGGTGCATCTGCTGGTGGGCTCGATCGCGGCGCGGCCCGGGGCCGAGTTCAAGCTGGTGCGCGAGTCGGCGCAGCTCACGCTGCTCGATCATTCGGAATACGCGCTCTATTCCATCGACTTGGAGATTTCCGAGCGCAAGCCGAACCTGTGGCGGCGCGCCATCCTCGCCGACGTGCGCGACCGTGCCCGCGTCATGCCGGTGATCGCCGAGGAACA
>CAMLCW010000246.1 GCA_946478645.1 uncultured Variovorax sp. | reverse complement strand
GCGTGCGCCTGACGCAGGTGTTCTCGAACCTGCTCAACAACGCCGCCAAGTACACCGCGCCGGGCGGCCAGGTCCGCATCGTGCTGCGCCGAGAAGGCCGCAGCGCCGTGGTCGAGGTGTGGGACAACGGCACCGGCATTGCGCCCGGCATGCTGCGCTCGATCTTCGACATGTTCGTGCAGGTCAGCGGCACTTCGAAAGCGGCGCAGGGCGGCCTGGGCATCGGGCTCACGCTGGTGAAGAGCCTCGTCGAGCTCCATGGCGGCAGCGTCGAGGCGCTCAGCGAGGGACTCGGGCAGGGTGCGATGTTCCGCGTGCGGCTTCCGGCCATGCGCGGTGAGGCCGGCCTGCGGCCGTCGACGGCGCCCGCGATCGGCGGATGGCCCGCGACGCTGCCCGAGGCCGTGCTCATCGTCGACGACAACAGCGATGCAGCCGATGCACTCGCGGACCTGCTGCGCTCGCTGGGCGCCAAGCCCAGCGTGGCCTACAGCGGCGACGCTGCGCTGCGCATGGTGGCCGACGGCGAGCGGCCGGGCCTGGCGATCCTCGACATCGGCATGCCGGGCATGGACGGGTGCGAACTCGCGAGCCGGCTGCGCGCTGAGCCGACGCTGGCGGGCCTGGTGCTGGTCGCGCTGACCGGCTGGGGCCAGCAGGGCGACAAGGAGCGCATTGCGGCCGCGGGCTTCGACCACCATCTTCTCAAGCCGCTCGACCTGGCGGCACTGCTCGCCCTGTTCTGAAGAAAGCCGCCATGACGCACGATGCCACCACGCTCCCTCCGGCGGTGCCCGCTACAGGCAAGCAGGCGCTGTGGCGCCGCTGCCGCCGCTTTGCGCTGCCGGTGCTCGGCATCGTGGTGCTGGGCCTCTTGCTCTCGCATGCGCACAAGGTCGACTGGGCCGGCGCATGGCAGGCGCTGCGCCGCTATCCGGCCACGGTGCTGCTGGCCGCGCTCGGCCTTGCCACGATGAGCCATGCGCTCTACGGCTGCTTCGACCTGATCGGCCGGCGGCACACGCGCCACCACCTGCCGCGCTGGCGGACCTGGGCCATCGCGGTGGCGAGCTACGCCTTCAACCTCAACCTCGGCTCGCTGGTCGGCGGCATTGCGCTGCGCGCGCGGCTCTATGCGCGCGCCGGCCTCGACGAGGCCACCGTGGCCCAGATCGTCGGCATCAGCCTGGCCACCAACTGGCTCGGCTACGGGCTCCTGGCCGGCAGCCTGTTCGCTTCGGGCGCGATCTCGCCGCCGCGCGAGGCGCACCTGGGCACCGAGGCCTTCCGTGCGCTCGGCGTACTGATGATCGTGCTGGCGATCGCCTACGTGGTGGCCTGCCATTTCCTGCACGGCAGGCACTGGCATGTGAAGGGACGGCGCCTCGAGCTGCCGTCGTCCAGGCTTGCGCTGGTCCAGCTCGCGCTCTCGAGCGCCAACTGGGCGCTGATGGGCTGCGCCATGTACCTGCTGCTCGGACAGCAGGTGCCCTATGCCACCACGCTGGGTGTGCTGCTGGCCGCCTCCATCGTCGGCGTGGTGACGCCGATCCCGGCCGGCCTCGGCGTGCTCGAGGCCGTGTACCTCGCGCTGCTGTCGGGCAGCGTGCGCCAGGGCACGCTGATGGGCGCGGTGCTGGCCTACCGCGCGGTCTACTACCTGTTGCCGCTGGGCGGCGGGCTCGTGCTCTACCTGCTGCTCGAGCGCCACGCGGCCAGCCATCCGCCCGAAGAATAGAAAGAAAAAGGAAGATCGGCCATGGCCCGCGCAAGCCCCCTGAAACGCTACAAGGAGAAGCGCAACTTCGGTGTCACGCCCGAGCCGGAGGAGGGCGGCGCCTCGCTCCCCGGCGCGCTGCAGTTCGTGGTGCAGAAGCACTGGGCGCGCCGGCTGCACTACGACTTCCGCATCGAGCTCGATGGCACGATGAAGAGCTGGGCCGTGCCGAAGGGGCCGAGCTACGACACGCACGACAAGCGCATGGCCGTGCATGTGGAAGACCATCCGATCTCCTACAACCAGTTCGAGGGCGAGATACCCGCCAAACAGTATGGCGCCGGCAAGGTGATCGTCTGGGACAAGGGCACCTGGGTGCCGATCGGCGACCCGCGGAAAGGGTACCGTGCGGGCAACATCAAGTTCGAGCTGCATGGCTACAAGCTGCGCGGCAGGTGGGCGCTGGTGCGCATGCATGGCAAGAAGGACGACAAGCAGGACGCCTGGCTGCTGATCAAGGAGCACGACGGCTTCGCGCGGCCTGCGAGCGAGTTCAGCGTGGTCGACCAGTTTCCCGACAGCGTCGCGGCGCTGCCGATGCCCGCGGCAACGCCCGCTTCACCGTCTGCGGCAGCGTCGCCTGCGGCCGCGCCACCGGCCGTGAAGGCGCGGCGCGGCAAGGCCAGGGCGCGCCTGCCGGCCGATGCGGTCGAGGCCGCGCTGCCGGCCAAGCTCTCGCCGCTGCTCGCGACGCTGGTCGACGGCCCGCCGCCCGACCCGGGCAACTGGCTTTACGAGATCAAGTTCGACGGCTACCGCCTGCTGGCGCGCGTCGATGCCGATGGCGTGCAGCTCTTCACGCGCAACGGGCATGACTGGAGCGCGCGCATGCCGGAGCTCGTGCGCGCCATCGCGCGCTTGAAGCTCGCGCCGTGCTGGCTCGACGGCGAGATCGTCATGCTCGACGAGGGCGGCGCCACCGACTTCCAGGCGCTGCAGAACGCCTTCGACAGCGCGAAGACGGGCGACATCGTCTACTTCCTGTTCGACCTGCCGCACTACGGCGGTTTCGATCTCACGGGCGTGCCGCTGGTCGAGCGCCGCGCGCTGCTGCAGTCGCTGCTGGTGAAGGCGCCGCCTGCCATCCGCTTCAGCGAGGTCTTCGACGCGCCGCCCGAGGACATCGTCGCCTCGGCCTGCAAGATCGGGCTCGAAGGCGTGATCGGCAAGCGCAAGGACAGCAGCTATGCATCGCGCCGCTCGCCCGACTGGATCAAGCTCAAGTGCTCGCGCCGGCAGGAGTTCGTCATCGGTGGCTACACCGACCCCAAGGGCTCGCGCGTGGGCATCGGTGCGCTCTTGATCGGCGTGCACGACGAGAAGGGCGATCTCGTCTATTCGGGCGGCGTGGGTGCGGGCTTCAACGACCGAAGCCTCAGGGAGATGCTGCAGCGCCTCGAGCCGCTCGCGACCGACCGGCGGCCGTTCAAGAACCCGACCGAGAACGACCGCCGCGCGCACTGGGTCGAGCCCGTGCTGCTGGCCGAGGTGAGTTTTTCCGACTGGACCCAGGACGGCCATGTGCGCCATCCGGTGTTCCGCGGCGTGCGCGCGGACAAGCCGGCCAAGGCGATCGTGCGCGAGAAGCCGGTGCACCAGCCGCGCAACGCCAAGGCGGCATCGGCCCGTGAAGCTGAGCCCGCACCCGCCGCCACGCTGCCCGCGAACTTCAAGATCTCGCATGCCGACCGCGTGGTCGATCCGTCCACCGGCATCACCAAGGTGGAGGTGGTCCGGTTCTACGGGCTCGTCGCGCCGCTCATGATGGCGCACCTCAAGGGGCGGCCCGTGTCCTTCGTGCGTGCACCGCAGGGCATCGCGGGCCAGCACTTCTTCCAGAAGCACGTCGAGGCCGGCCAGATGGACGGTGTGCGGCAGCTCGATCGCGGGCTCTGGCCTTCGCATCCCGAACTGATCGAGATCGCGGGGCCGCTCGGGCTGCTGAGCGCGGCGCAGATGAACGTGGTCGAGTTCCACACCTGGAACGGCGTGAAGACGCTGATCGCCAAGCCGGACCGCATGACCTTCGACCTCGACCCCGGCGAAGGCGTGGGCTGGCCGATGCTGCTGCAGGCGGCCGAGCTGATGCGTGTGGTGCTCGACGAACTGGCGCTGCCGTGCTTCTGCAAGACCAGCGGCGGCAAGGGGCTGCACGTGGTGGTGCCGCTCAAGCGCCAGTACGACTGGGACACGGTGAAGGATTTCTCGCAGGCCATCGTGCGGCACATGGCGCGCACCGTGCCGCAGATGTTCGTCGCCAAAAGCGGGCCGGCCAACCGCGTCGGCCGCATCTTCATCGACTACCTGCGCAACGGCTTCGGTGCCACCACGGTCTGCGCGTGGTCGGTGCGCGCGCGGCCGGGCATGGGCGTGTCGGTGCCGGTGGATTGGGAAGAGGTGCCCTCGCTCACGGGCGGTGCGCAGTGGAACCTGCGAAACATCCATGCCCGGCTCGACCGGGGCAACACGCCGTGGGAGGGCTATGCGAAGGCCGCGGTCAGTCCGGGTGCGGCCATGAGAAAGCTCGGGTTCAAAGCTCGATGAAGGCCGAGGTCGCCTTGTTCAGCGCCAGCCGGCCCTTGGCCGTGATCGACTCGACCTGCGCGAGCTCACGGATCGCGCGGCCGTCGGGCGCATGGGTCGACGGCGGGATGAAGGCCGTCACCAACTCGGCGGCGCGCAGCACGCGCAGGCGGTCGATGTCTGCGGGCGTGTGGACGACGTAGGGCAGCTTCTGTTCGGCAATGACGCGAAGAAACTCCATGGACATGAGCCGTCTCCTTGTCTAGATGGGCATGGGATTTATTCTGCGCAAAATTTCACATTTGTGCCTAATCCCTTCGCAACGCACGCCTTTCTTACGCGTACGGAAGTATTCGTTTCACTTGCGCCTTGAAACCTTGGCGCTGAATTTGTTGCGTGCCGTTCGGCTATCGCGCAAATCCCGAGGCGGCGGGCGTCCGGTCGCCGGGGAACACTTCCCACAGCGCAGCGTCGAGCCCGTCGAATGCGCGTGCGTAGCGCCTGGCATTGGCGGCTTCGCCCGTCACGTTGCGGATCGCGATGTGCGCGATGCGGCCCGGATGCGCGCGCGCCACCTGCCCGTAGATCTCTGGATCGCTCTCGCCCGAGTCGCCCACGAGCATGAAACGGCGCAGCGGAAACTCGGCCAGCAGGCGTTCGATCTGCCCGAGCTTGTGCGTGCGCGAATCCTGGTCGCCGGGGATCAGCGTGCGCCAGGTCGTGCTTTCGCGCAGGTGCATGCTGCCGGGCGGAAAGTTCGCGTCGCGCAGGAAATCGGCCAGCGCCGGGTAGAGCTGTATCGGGCTGGCCGACAGGTAGTGGAAGCGGGTGCCGGGCGCCTGCGCCATCGTGCGATAGCTGTCCGCCATGCCGGGCGCGGGCTCGAAGCGGCGCGCGAAGGTGTTCAGCAGCATCTCGCGCCGGTCGCGCACCTGCGTGCGCTTGATGGTGTCGTCGATGTCGGAGATGACCGAAAGACCCTCGGCCGGAACGATCAGCGCCTGGCCCCTGAAGCGATGCAGCAGTTCGCCCGGACCGGTCACGGCGTGGAACTTCTGCCATTCGCCGGCCAGCGCGTCCGCGGGAACCTCGACCACCACGCGCAGGTTCACGCGGCCGTCGGCGCCCGAGGGCGGTGCGCTAACGCGCCGCTCGACGCCATCGAAGTCGAGTTCGAACACCTTGCCCTGCTCCGACTCGGCGTGGAACAGCGCGGTGCGCTGGTTGAAGCGCAGCCGCGCCGCGGGCGAGAGCTTGGCGAGGTCGAGTCCGAGGTAGCGCGCGAACACCGCATTGAGGCCCCAGCGGCGCTCGCGCTCGTAGACCCATGCGTGCACGTCGACCTCGAGCCGGCCGTCGGGCGTGGGGCGCGCGGTACCGGGCATGAACAGCGCTTCCTCGTCGGGCTCGAGCGGCTCCGCGGCCCGCAGCGCCGCCAGCGGTGCAAGGCCGAGGCCCAGCGCGGCGCCGGCGAGCAGGGCGCGGCGGCCGAGCGGAACAGCGCTCATTGCGCGTCGGCGATGCGTTCGTAGGTCACGAACGCGAAGGGCAGGCCCTCCTTGACCGAGACATGCGCTTCGCGCCGGGTCTCGCGCCACGTCGCAGGCGAGAGCGCGGGCGCATGCGCATCGCCTTCGTAGTCGCGCGCGAGCTCGGTCACCACCACGCGCGAGGCCAGCGGTTCGGCCAGTGCATAGATCTGCGCGCCGCCGATGATCCAGACGTCGGGCACCTGCGTCTCGTCGCAGAGCGCGAGCGCTTCGGCGAGGCTCGCGGCGCGGTGCGCGCCTTCGGCCTTCCAGTCGTCCTGGCGCGTGATCACGATGTTGTGCCGCCCCGGCAGCGGGCGGAAGCGCGGGGGCAGCGAATCCCAGGTCTTGCGCCCCATGACGACCGGCGCGCCGGCCGTCTGCGTCTTGAAGTGCACCATGTCCTCGGGCAGGTGCCAGGGCATGGTGCCCTTGATGCCGATCACGCCGTTGGCGGCGCGCGCGTAGATCAGGTTGATGCGCGGTGTCGTCATGATGCGAACCTTTCGTTCACACCGCCACGGGCGCCTTGATCGCCTCGTGATGCCGGTAATCGCGCACCTCGAAGTCCTCGTATTCATAGCCGAAGATCGAATCGGGCCGGCGCTGGATGTGGAGCGTCGGGTAGGCGTGGGGCGTGCGGCTCAGCTGCAGCGCCACCTGCTCGGCGTGGTTGCTGTAGATGTGGCAGTCGCCGCCGGTCCAGATGAAGTCGCCCACGTCGAGATCGCACTGCTGCGCCATCATGTGCGTGAGCAGCGCGTAGCTCGCGATGTTGAACGGCACGCCGAGGAAGATGTCGGCGCTGCGCTGGTAGAGCTGGCAGCTCAGCTTGCCGCGCTCGCCGCTCGCCTGCGGCGGCGCCACGTAGAACTGGAAGAAGGCGTGGCAGGGCATCAGCGCCATCTTCGAAAGCTCGGCCACGTTCCAGGCGCTCACGATGATGCGGCGCGAATCGGGGTTGGTCTTCAGCGTCTTGACGACTTCCGAGATCTGGTCGATGTGGCCGCCGTCGGGCGTTGGCCAGCTGCGCCACTGCACGCCGTACACCGGGCCCAGGTCGCCGTCTTCGCGCGCCCACTCGTCCCAGATGGAGACGCCGCGTTCCTTGAGCCAGTTGTTGTTGCTCGAGCCGGTCAGGAACCACAGCAGTTCCTGGATGATGGACTTCAAGTGCACCTTCTTGGTGGTCACGAGCGGAAAGCCTTCGTTCAGGTCGAAGCGCATCTGGTAGCCGAACACGCTCTTGGTGCCGGTGCCGGTGCGGTCGCCCTTGTGCACGCCGTGCGTGTCGACGTGGCGCATGAAGTCTTCGTACTGGGAGCGGACGGGGCGGGAGGATGTGGGCGTCATGGGCGGTGGAGTCGGGCAGGGCGGCCGGCCGGGCGGGGTTTCGAATTTTAAGTGGGAGCGCGTAGCATCGCAGGATGACCCAAGAACACCACCACGACGGGCATGACCACCACGACCACAACGCGCTCGGCGAGATGGACCTGCGCGTGCGCGCGCTCGAGAGCGTGCTGGCCGAGAAGGGTTACATCGATCCGGCCGCGCTCGACGTGCTGATCGACACCTACCAGACCCGCATCGGCCCGCGCAACGGCGCGCGCGTGGTGGCACGGGCCTGGGTCGATCCGGCATTCCGCGAATGGCTGCTGCAGGACGCCACCGCCGCGATCGCCTCGCTCGGCTACACCGGCCGCCAGGGCGAGCACATGGTGGCGGTGGCCAACACTGCCGAGCTGCACCACATGGTGGTCTGCACCTTGTGCAGCTGCTATCCGTGGCCGGTGCTCGGGCTGCCGCCCACCTGGTACAAGAGCGCGCCCTACCGCTCGCGTGCCGTGAAAGACCCGCGCGGCGTGCTCGCCGACTTCGGCACGGTGTTGCCCGAGACGACGCGCATCCGCGTCTGGGACTCGACCGCCGAAGTGCGCTACCTCGTGATTCCCGAACGGCCCGTGGGCACCGATCACATGAGCGAGGCCGAGCTCGCGGC
>CAMLCW010000245.1 GCA_946478645.1 uncultured Variovorax sp. | reverse complement strand
TGCACAAGGTGATCGGCGACGTGCGCACGCGCCGCGGCGACCATGCCGGCGCGGTGCTGAGCTACGACGAAGCGCTGGCCGGCAGCTCGGCGCGCTATGCGCCGCTGGTGCATGCCTCGCTTGCCAATGCGCTGATCGAGGCGGGCGATGCGGCGCGCGCGCGCGAGGTGCTCGCCACCATCGCGCCGCCGAAGGACGCGCCGCTCGCGGCACAGCTCGAACGCACGCGCGCCCGGCTGCTGCTGGCCGAGAACCGGCCCGCCGAGGCGCGCGACCTGTACCGTACGCTCGCCGCGCGGCAGGCCGGCACCGACGCCGACTACTACCGCCTCTGGGCCTGGGACGGCCTCGCGCGCAGCGAGCTCGCGCTCGGCGACAAACAGGCCGCGGCCGAGGCCGCCGCGCAGGCGCTGGGCAGCGTGGACCGCGTGCGCGCCAGGTTCCGCAGCGAAGAATTCAAGATGGGGCTGTTCTCGGACCTGCAGACCGTGTTCGAGCGCGCGGTGGCGATCTACAGCGACGCCGGCGATGCCGGCCGTGCATTCGAAGTCAGCGAGCGCAGCCGCTCGCGCGCGCTGCTCGACGCCGTGCGCGGCCGCGCGAAGATCCACGAGCGTGCCGCGACCACCATCGACCTCGCCACGCTGCAGGCGGCGCTCGCGCCCGACGAGCGCGTGCTGCAATTCCACTCGCTGCCCGACCGGCTGCTGGTGTGGGTGGTGGGCCCGGCCGGGATCAAGGCGAGCAGCGTGGCGCTGCCGCGCGCGGAACTCACCGAGCTGGTCGAGGTGTTCCGCAACTCGATCGTGCGCGGCCGCCGCGCGGCCATCGCCAATGCCGACAAGCTCGGCGCGGCGCTGATCGCGCCGCTCGGCCTGGCGCCGGGCCAGCGGCTGGTCATCGTGCCGCACGGCGCGCTGCACTACCTGCCGTTCCAGGCGCTGCGCGTGGACGGCCGCTACCTCATCGAGACGCATCCGGTGGCGGTGGCGCCCTCGATCAGCATCGCGGTGCAGCTCGCGCAGCGCACGCCGCGCGTGAGCGCCGCGCTCACCGCCTTCGGCAATCCACGCATCGAGGACAAGTACGACCTTCCGGGCGCCGAGGCCGAGGTCAACCAGCTCGCGCAGCTGTTCCCGCGCAACACGCTCTACATGGGCGCCGCGGCCACCAAGACGCAGTTCCGCGACGTGGCCGCGCGCTCGCCGCTGATGCACGTGGCGGCCCACGCCGAGGCCGATGCGGTCGATCCGCTCTACTCGCGCATCCTGCTCGCGAACGAAGGCGGCAAGCAGAATTTCCTCGAAGCGCACGAGATCCTCGGCCTGCCGATGGAAGGCACCGCGCTGGTCACGCTCTCGGCCTGCGAATCGGGGCTCGGGCGCATCGCGCAGGGCGACGAGGTGCTGGGCTTCACGCGCTCGTTCTTGGCGGCCGGCAGCTCGAGCCTGATCGCATCGCTGTGGCCCGTGTCGGACGACGCGACCGCCGTGCTCATGGGCACGCTCTACGGCGAGCTCGCCAAGGGCCGCGACCTGCAGAAGGCCGTGCAGGCCGGCCAGCTCGCGGTGCTCAAGGACCCGAAGATGGCCCATCCGTTCTTCTGGGCCCCGTTCAACCTGATCGGCAACTGGCGCCTCACGGTGGGGAGCTAGGCATGTTGCACGGCCCTTCTTCTTTCTTCGTGCATTTCTCCCTCCCCCTCCGGGGGAGGGCAGGGGTGGGGGCACGACGGCCTCCTTCGCACGCCGGCAGCCCTCGCGTGCCGCCAGGGCGCGATCACGCCGACGGGGTACCTTGCTCCGCGAATGTCCCCCGCCCTTCGGGCTCCTCCTTTATTTCGCTGCGCAAGGCACCCCATCGGCGTGCTCGGGAAGCAGCGCGCCCGAACCGCCCGCGCACACGCCCCGAACAACAGCAATTGAAACAACAGCAACACCCCGCGGTGGAGCCCTGACATGCGCGCCTGCCCACGCTCTACCCCCGTCGCCCTGGCGATTTCGGCCTTGTTCGGTGCCACCTTGCTGGTCGCCGCCCCGCACAGCCACGCCAACGAGGCCGAGCCCGCCACGCTGCTGTTGCCCACGCGCGATCCCTGCGGCACCTGCGACCGCCCGCTGGCCCAGGCCGGCAACAACGCCGCCCCGCAGAGCCTGCCGGCGAGCGCGCCACCGAACCAGGCCTCGTTCAAGCTCGAGGACCTGCGCCTCAACGGCGTGAAGGCGCTGAGCAACGAGGAACTGCAGTCGATCACGGCGCCCTACATCGGCCGCAACGTCACGCTCGCCGACCTCGAAGGCCTCGCGCAGGCCATCACTGCGCACTACAAGGCGCGCGGCTACTTCCTCGCGCAGGCCGTGGTGCCGGTGCAGACCGTGCAGGGCGGCATCGTCGAGATCAGCGTGATCGAAGGCCGGCTCGGCCGCGTCGATGTGGTGGTGGCGCCCGATGCGCCGGTGGCCGAATCGCGCGTGCGCGGCTTCCTTGCGCCGCTCGCGCCCGGCGAAGCCGTCAATGCGCCGGCCTACGAGCGCGCGATGCTGCTGCTGTCGGACCAGCCCGGCCTCAAGGTCTCGTCCGCGCTGCAGGAAGGCACGCAGCCCGGCACCACCGACCTGTCGGTCGAGGTGGCCGCGGCCTCGCGCTGGGCCTTCTCGGCCGAGGCCGACAACCATGGCACCAAGGAGTCGGGGCGTTTCCGCTTCGGCGGCACCGCGCGCTGGCTCAGCCCGTTCGGCATCGGCGACAACCTCGACATGCGGCTCATGGTGTCCGACAGCAACGCGCTGCAGTTCGGCCGCGTGGCCTACGAGGCGCCGATCGGCACCAGCGGGCTGCGCGCGGGCATCGGCCTGGCGCGCGTCAACTACGAGCTCGGCGGGCAGTTCGCCGACCTGGAGGCGCAGGGCAAGGCCGACGTGTTCGACGTGTCGCTCAGCTATCCGCTGATCCGCCAGCGCCAGCAGAACCTGTTCCTGCGCCTGAACGCCGACGTGAAGGACCTGACCGACGAGCTGCGCGGCGTGGACTTCTCGGCCAAGAAACGGGTGCGGGGCGTCGGCTTCGGCTGGACCTGGGAGCGGCGCGACGCGCTGCTGGGCGGCGGCTACTGGGCGAGCTCGGGCACGCTCTACCGCGGCGACCTGTCGATCCACGACCCCGGCAGCCGCGAGGCCGACCAGGGCTTCGGCGGCCGCCGCACAGAGGGCGGCTTCACCAAGATGACCTTGCAGCTCTCGCGCCTGCAGTCGATCGTGCCGCAGCATTCGCTGTATCTGTCGGTGGGCGGCCAGTGGGCCAGCAAGAACCTCGATGCGTCCGAGAAGCTTGCGCTCGGCGGCGCGCGCGCGGTGCGCGCCTATCCCTCGGGCGAGCTGCTGGTCGACCAGGGCGTGATCGGCACGCTCGAATGGCGCTGGTCGGTCAACGCGTCGTTCACGCCCTTCGCGTTCTACGACGCCGCACGCGGAAAGATCGCGCGCCATCCCACGCCCTTCGACGGCGACAACACCCACAGCCTGCGCGGCTTCGGCGTCGGGGTGAGCTGGGCCCGGCCGGGCAACTTCTCGGTCAACGCCACGCTGGCCTGGCGCGATGGCACGCCACCCGCGCAGACCGATGGCGGCGGGCGCAACCCGCGCTTCTACATCCAGGTTCAAAAAGCATTCTGACCATGAAGCCCCGCACCTCCCAGCATCTTTTCCGCACGGCCGCGCGCCGCCTGCGGCTGCGGCCCGTGGCGCTGTCGCTGATCTGCGCCGGCGCCGTGCCCGCGATGGCGCAGGTGCTGCCCACGGGCGCCACCGTCATCGGCGGCAATGTCGCGATCACCCAGGCCGGCGGCCTGATGAACATCACGCAATCGACCCAGCGCGGCATCGTCAACTGGACCACCTTCTCGATCGGTGCCGGCGGCATCGTCAACATCCAGCAGCCGAACGCCGCGAGCGTGCTGCTCAACCGCGTCACCGGCAACCAGGCCTCGGACATCGCCGGCCAGCTCAATGCCAACGGCCGCGTGTTCCTGGTCAACCCCAACGGCGTGCTGTTCGGAAGCGGCGCGCAGGTCAATGTCGGCGGCCTCGTCGCCTCCACGCTCGCGCTCGCGACCAGCGACAAGAGCTTCATGGAAGGCGCGACGAACCTGGTGTTCGAACGCGCCGACGGCAACGGTGCCACCGTGCGCAACCTCGGCAGCATCCAGGCCAGCGGCGGTCCCGTGGTGCTGATGGGCGCGGGCGTGGCGAACGAAGGCGCGGGCGCCACGATCACGGCCGACGGCCAGGCCATCGCGCTCGCCTCGGGGCGGAAGATCACGCTCGACCTGGTCGGCGACGGGCTCACGAACATCGCGATCACCGGCGACTCGATGGCCACCAACGCCTCGGTTGCCAACAGCGGCACGCTGCAGGCCGACGGCGGCCGGGTGGTGATGGTGGGCCAGTCGACCACGCTCAACGAACTCGTGGTGAACCAGGCCGGCACCGTGCGTGCGCGCAGCGTGGGCCTGCGCAACGGCGAGATCGTGCTCGGCGCGGGCGGCGAGAACGACGTGCGCATCGGCGGCACGCTCGACGCCACCGGCACGGCGCGGGCGGGCGGCCGTATCGACGTGAGCGCCGGCCGCGTGCGCGTGGAGAACGCCACCCTCGACGCGAGCGGCGACACGGCCGGCGGCACGGTGCAGGTGCGTGCCAATGCCGGTCTCGCCCTGGCGCCCGGCGTGATCGTGCGCGCCGATGGGCGCGCGGGCAACGCGGCCGGCGGCGAGATCCGCCTCGGCGCGACCGACATGGAATCCTCGCTCGACGGCATGCACCTGTCGGGCACGCTCTCGGCCAATGGATCCGGCAGCGGCGCGGGCGGACTCGTGAGCGTCGGCGCGACCGCCGTGGCGGTCGGCAGCGACCTTGCGGTTTCGGCTTCGGGCGGCGCGGGCGGCGGTGCCAACGGCCGCTGGGAACTGCGCTCCGGGCGGCAGCTGATCGTGTCGAAAGACGGGCCGGCCTACGACCCCACCGGCTTCTTCGGTGGCGTCGGTGCCGGGTCGAGCCAGGTCCATGGCGGCGCGATCGGCGCGGCACTGGGCCGCGGCACCGACGTGCGGCTGCAGAGCGGCGCCGAAAACGGCGAAGGCGTGCGCCAGATGTACGGCGTGTACTTCGACAACGGCAGCCAGGTGGTCAAGAGCGAGGGGCGCGATGCCGCGCTGCGCGTCGATTCGGCCACCGGCATCGGCATGCTCGCCGGTTCCGCGATCCAGTCGAAGTCGGGCGCACTGCACGTCGACTTCAACGCCGACGCCGAAGGCACCGTGCCCGGCCCGGGCGATGCGCCGCTCGCTTCGGACATCGGCGCGCCGATCCGGCTCGACGGCGCCGTCATCGAAACCAACGGCGGCAACGTGCGCTTCTATGGCCAGAGCGACGCCGCCAATGGCCGCGCGATCGGCCATGCGCCGCGCTTCGGCGAAGCCACGGCGGGCATCGAGGTGACCGACAGCCGCATCTCGACCTGCGCCGCCGACGCGACCGGCTGCAGCGACGGCACCGGCAGCATCAGCCTGCGCGGCCAGGGCCAGACACAGGCCGCCAGCGGCTTCTTCTCGGCCAGCGCCGGCGTGGTGCTGGCGAGCGCCGAACTCCTCACCGGCGCGGGCCGCATCGACGTCGACGGCGTGGGCGGACTGATGGCATTGGGCGTGGACGTGCGGCCCAGCGACAGCCTGGGCTCCTTCGCGCTCGCACCTGCGCCCAGCTCGCGCAGCCGCATCGTCTCGGGCAGCGGCGACATCGCGCTGCGCGGCAGCACGCGCGGCTGGAACGCGGCCACCGACCCGCTGGGCACCTTCGCCTTCGATGCGCAGGGCGGCGGCGTGTCGGTGCAGAGCGCCGACATCGCAACCGGCGGCAATGTCGCCATCGACGGCAAGGGCGCGAACCTCGACGCGCTGCTGACCAACGAAGACTTCCGCAAGCTGGCGGCATCGGCCACCATCAATGCCTCGCACGGCGTGGTGATCGGCGGCAGCGCGGTCGTCGCCGGCAATGGGCGCAGCCTCACGGTGAGCGGCACGATGGGCAGCGCGGGCCTGCAGCTCGACAGCCTGGGCGTGCCGGTGCCGCACCCGGGCGGGCTCGACCAAGGCCTGAGCCCCGCGGCGGTCTGGATCCGCGGCGATGGCGAGGGCCAGGGGCTGCGCGCCAGCGGCGGCCAGGTGGTGGTCGACGGCCGCGGCGGCGACGTGCTGCTCCAGCGCGACAGCCAATCCAGCGCCTTGCTGAGCGCCGCGAACGCGAGCGGCGCAGGCGGCGCGGTCACCGTGACCGGCCGCAACATCTACGCCGGCAGCCTGGCCGTCGGCGCGGGCACGCTGGCCGACGCGAGCGGCACGGCCGGCGGCGGCAGCGTGCGCCTCGAAGCCACGGTGCGCAGCGCCGACAACACCGGCGGCATGCTCTCGGTGGACGACAGCCTGTCGATCCGTGCCGACAACACGTCGGCCGCGGGCAACGGCGGCCGCATCGCGCTGCTCGCGGGCAACAGCCTGCGCGCGCACGGCAGCCTTTCGGCGCGCGCCGGCGCGGGCGGCGGCAACGGCGGCTTCATCGAGACCTCGGGCGCGGCGCTCGACCTGCGTGGCATCCGCGTCGATGCGGCGGCGCCCGCCGGCCTCGCGGGCCAATGGCTGATCGACCCGTACGCGATCTCGATCGTCAACGGCACGGCCGCGGGGTCGCTCCCGACCAATCCCTTCGAACCCGTGGCCGCGTCGGTCATCCAGGACGGCGACATCAATGCCGCGCTCAACGGCGGCGCCAACGTGAAGATCACCACCGGCACCGGCGGGGCCGGCAGCGGCAGCATCACGCTTGCCAACGACGTGGTCGTCGACTACGACGGCGCCTCCGGCGCGCGGACCTTCGAGCTTGCCTCCGGCGGCAGCATCGTCGGCAGCGGCAGCGACACGGTGATCCGCTCGTCGGGCGCGGGCGCGCTCAACGTGGTGTTCGACGCGGGCGTCAACCCCGACGGAACGCCCTCGGGCAACAGCGGCGCCATCACCTACAACGGCAGCATCGACACGCAGGGCGGCAGCGTCACCATGACCGCGCGCGGCACCGGCGACGCGGCGAGCGGCAGCCTCTTCATGAACGGCGCCCAGCTGCGCACCGACGGCGGCGCCGTCACGCTGCAGGCCGGGCAGGCCGGCGCGCCCACGGGGTACGTCACGCTGATCGACAGCGTGGTCGACACGCGCGTCGGCCAGAGCGATGCCGGCGCGGGCGGCAACCTGCAGATCGCGGGCGGCAACGTGCTGCTTTCGGGCGTGCAGCTCGCGGCCTCGAGCGGCAACATCGACATCCGCGGCAGCTCGGCCGACTGGCAGAGCGGCGTGGTCATCACCGACGGCCGCGGGCCCTCGGCCATCGCCACCACCAGCGGCAGCATCACGGTGCAGGGCGTGGCGCGGCGCCAGGCCTCGTCGAGCTTCGCGGGCGCGCACGGCGTGCTCGTCAATGGCGGCAGCACCATCACCAGCGGCAGCGGCGACATCGTGCTGCGCGGCTACAACTTCAACACCGATTCGTCGCCCGACGACAGCGGCGTGCGGCTGGAGAACGGTGCGCGCATCGCCACCACCGGCGGCGGCGACATCGAGATCACGGGCTCTTCGCAGAACGGCGGCGCGGGCGTCTCGATGGAGGCCGGCGGCGGCGCCAGCGCGCCCGGCGCGCTGCCCAGCGTGGCCAGCAGCGGCAACGTGGTGCTGCGCGCCAGCAACAACGGCAGCGGCGATGCGATCGTGATCGGTGCGCCCGTGACTGCCGCCGACACCA
>CAMLCW010000244.1 GCA_946478645.1 uncultured Variovorax sp. | reverse complement strand
AGCACGAAGACTGGATTGTCGAGGCCTTCTCGGGCCTCGGCGGCAAGGAGATCGCGCAGCTTCACAAGCTGCTCGGCAAGGTCAAGCAACACTCACAGAACCCATTGGTGGAGACCGAATGAAGCACTACATCGGCGCAGGCAATCCCATGCGCGCGCAATTCGAGGCCAAGGCCGGCTACACAGCGAAGCACTTCGCATGGCAGTGCGAGAACGGCGTGGGCACCGTCACGCTCAACCGCCCGGAGCGCAAGAACCCGCTGACCTTCGACTCGTACGCCGAGCTGCGCGACCTGTTCCGCGCGCTGGCCTATGCGACCGACGTGAAGGCGATCGTGGTCACTGGCGCGGGCGGCAACTTCTGCTCGGGCGGCGACGTGCACGAGATCATCGGCCCGCTGACCGGCATGCGCATGCCCGAGCTGCTCGAATTCACGCGCATGACGGGCGATCTGGTGAAAGCGATCCGCGCCTGTCCGCAGCCGATCGTGGGCGCGATCGACGGCGTGTGCGCCGGCGCCGGCGCAATGATTGCGCTGGCCTGCGACCTGCGCTACGGCTCGCCGGCCACGCGCACGGCCTTCCTGTTCACGCGCGTGGGCCTGGCGGGCGCCGACATGGGCGCCTGCGCGCTGCTGCCGCGCGTGATCGGCCAGGGCCGCGCATCGGAACTGCTGTTCACCGGCCGCGCGATGACCGCACAGGAGGGCCATGCCTGGGGCTTCTTCAACGCATTGCACGACAGCGATGCGCTGCTCGCGGCCGCGACCAAGGTGGCGCGCGACCTCGCCGAAGGCCCGACCTTCGCGCATGGCATGACCAAGACGATGCTGTCGCAGGAATGGTCGATGACCATCGACCAGGCGATCGAGGCCGAGGCGCAGGCGCAGGCGATCTGCATGCAGACCGAAGACTTCCGCCGTGCCTACGAGGCCTTCTCGGCCAAGCAGAAGCCCGTCTTCGGTGGGGACTGACACCATGATGAACCCGATTCCCGCGCCGCCCTCGACCACGCACCTCGCGCTGCCCTTCTTCGACGAGGCCCATCGCGCGCTCGCGCGCGACCTGCTGCCCTGGTGCGCAGCGCAGGAGATCGACGAACGCGACGACCGCGCGGCCTGCCGCGAATGGGTGCGACGCCTCGGCGATACCGGCTGGCTGCGCTATGCGGTGCCGGGCAGCGCGGGCGGTGCGCTCGACCGGCTCGACTCGCGTGCGCTCGTGCTGTTGCGCGAGACGCTCGGCTACCACTCGCCGCTGGCCGACTTCGCGTTCGCGATGCAGGGGCTGGGCAGTGGTGCGATCACGCTGGACGGCACACCCGAGCAGCAGTCGCAGTACCTCACGGCCGTGGGCCAGGGCAAGAAGATCGCGGCCTTCGCGCTCAGCGAACCCGAGGCCGGCTCCGACGTGGCGGCCATGGCGATGCGCGCCGAGCCCACCGCCGACGGCTGGCGCCTCAACGGCGAGAAGACCTGGATCAGCAACGGCGGCATCGCCGACTTCTATTGCGTGTTCGCGAAGACCGACCCCACGGCCGGCACGCGCGGCATCACGGTGTTCATCGTCGACGCCACTGCCAAGGGCCTCGACACGTCGGCCCACATCGACGTGATGGCGCCGCACCCGCTGGCCACCTTGCGCTTCGACGACTGCATCGTCCCGCGCACGGCACAGCTGGGCACGCTGAACGGCGGCTTCAAGCTCGCCATGCGCACGCTCGATATCTTTCGCGCCTCGGTGGCCGGCGCCGCGCTCGGCATGGGGCGGCGCGCGCTCGCCGAGGCCGTGGCGCACGCCAAGGGCCGGCGCATGTTCGGCCAGACGCTCGCGGATTTCCAGCTCACGCAGGCCAAGCTCGGCGAGATGGCCGCGCTGCTCGACAGCGCGGCACTGCTCACCTACCGCGCGGCCTGGATGCGCGACGACGCCGAGCAGCGCGGCGCTCCGGCCGTGGGCGACGTCTCGGCGGCCGCGGCCATGGCCAAGATGTGCGCCACCGAGAACGCGAGCCGCGTGATCGACATGGCGCTGCAGATGCACGGCGGCCTCGGCGTGAAGGTGGGCACTAAGATCGAAAGCCTCTACCGCGATATCCGCTCGCTGCGCATCTACGAAGGCGCGACCGAGGTCCAGCAACTGATCATCGGCAAGTCCGTTTTGCGGGGGTGAACACCGTGTCTGCCCAAGTCGATCGCTTCGTCCACGACCGCCTGCCGCCCGCCGCGCAGTTGCCGGTCTTTCGCTACGACCTGCCCGAGCTGCAGTTGCCCGACCAGTTGAACCTGGTCGAGGAACTGCTCGACAAGGCGCCCGCGAAGGGCTTCGGCGACCGCCCGATGCTGCGCTCGCCTGCGGGCACGCTCACGTATTCGCAAGCGGCCCTCGAGGTCAATCGCATCGCGCAGGTGCTGACCGAGGACCTCGGCCTGGTGCCCGGCAACCGCGTGCTGCTGCGCGGCGGGAATTCGGTGGCGATGGCGCTCGCATGGCTCGCGGTGGTCAAGGCCGGCCTGATCGCGGTCGCGACCATGCCGCTGCTGCGCGCCAAGGAGCTCGGCGACATCATCGAAAAGGCGCGCCCCGTGGCGGCGCTGTGCGATGCGCGCCTGCTCGACGAACTGGTGCTCGCGCAGCGCGAGCATCCGGTGCTGGCGTCGGTGATCGCATTCAACCAGCCCGAGGCATCCGATTCGCTCTCGGCGCGCGCAGCCGCCAAGTCGGGCCTGTTCGCGGCCTGTCCCACGGCAGCCGACGACATCGCGCTGCTCGCGTTCACATCCGGCACCACGGGCAAGCCGAAGGCGCCCGTGACCACGCATCGCGACGTGATCGCGATGTGCAACACCTGGCCGCGCCACGTGCTGCAGGCGCGCAGCGACGACATCGTGATCGGCTCGCCGCCGCTGGCCTTCACCTTCGGGCTGGGCGGCTTGCTGGTGTTCCCGATGTGGGCCGGCGCGTCGGTCTACTTCGCCGATGCGCCGTTCACGCCTGAAGGCCTCGTGAAGCTGATCAACGAGGTCGGCGCCACCATCTGCTACACCGCGCCCACCTTCTACCGCCAGATGGCGCCGTTCGTGCGCCAGCACGGCGCGCCGAGCCTGCGCATCTGCGTGAGCGCGGGCGAGGCGCTGCCCGACGCGACGCGCCAGCTCTGGAAGGAAGCCACCGGCATCGAGATGCTCGACGGCATCGGCGGCACCGAGGTCTTCCACATCTACATCTCCGCCGCCGGCAGCGACGTGCGCCGCGGCGCGGTCGGCAAGGTGGTGCCCGGCTTCACCGCGAAGGTGGTGGACGACGACGGCAACGAAGTGCCGCGCGGCACCATCGGCAAGCTCGCGCTGCAGGGGCCGGTGGGCTGCCGCTACCTCGGCGACCCGCGCCAGGGCGACTACGTGAAGAACGGCTGGAACTACCCCGGCGACTCTTTCGTGCAGGACGACGACGGCTACTTCTTCTACCAGGCTCGCGCCGACGACATGATCATCACGGCGGGATACAACGTCGGCGGACCCGAGGTCGAGGACGCGCTGCTCAAGCACCCGGCCGTGGCCGAGTGCGGCGTGATCGGCAAGCCCGATGCCGAGCGCGGCATGATCGTCAAGGCCTTCTGCGTGCTCAAGCCGGGCCATGCGGGCGATGCGGCGCTCGTCAAGGCGCTGCAGGACCATGTGAAGGCAACCATCGCGCCCTTCAAATACCCGCGCGAGATCGAATTCGTGCCGGCGCTGCCGCGCACCGAAACCGGCAAGCTCCAGCGATTCAAACTGAGACAACAACTGAACAACCCAACACCATGATCCACAAACTTCTTCAGCCTGAGGGCTGGCTCCCTCCCAAGGGCTATGCGAACGGCGTCGCCGCGCGCGGCACCACGCTCTACGTCGGCGGGCAGATCGGCTGGAACGCACAGCAGCAGTTCGAATCGGACGACTTCATCGACCAGTGCGGCCAGGCACTGCGCAACATCGCCGAGGTGCTTCGCGCCGGCGGCGCCGGTCCCGAGCACATGGTGCGCATGACCTGGTACGTGACCGACCGCGACGAGTACACCCGGCGCCTTTCGGAGCTGGGCCCGGTCTACCGCGATGCGATGGGCCGCAACTTCCCCGCGATGACCTGCGTGCAGGTGGCCGCGCTGGTGGAGCCGCGCGCCAAGATCGAGATCGAGGTCACGGCCGTCGTTCCCGACTGAGCCCGACACGCCGTCTTAAAAACAACGAAGCCCTCATCGCGAGGGCTTTTTCATTTGCGGGTCGATTTGGGCGTCAATTCCGCCGCAAAGAAAAAGGCCCTTTGATTTCTCAAAGGGCCTTCGAATTGGTTGCGCGAGCAAGATTTGAACTTGCGACCTTTGGGTTATGAGCCCAACGAGCTACCAGGCTGCTCCATCGCGCGGCAAGAATAAATTATACCTTATTCGGCAGCGCTCTGCTCGGCTGCTTCTTCTTTGATTTCAGGACGGTCGACCAGTTCGACGAGCGCCATGGGGGCATTGTCGCCCACGCGGAAGCCCATCTTCAGGATGCGGGTGTAGCCGCCCGGACGCGCGGCGAAGCGCGGGCCGAGTTCTCCGAAGAGCTTGACCACGCTGTCGCGGTTGCGCAGGCGGTCGAAGGCCAGGCGCTTGTTGGCAAGCGTGGGCTTCTTGGCGAGCGTGATCATCGGCTCGATGACGCGGCGCAGTTCCTTGGCCTTGGGGACCGTGGTCTTGATGACTTCGTGCTCGATGAGCGAATTCATCATGTTCTGCAGCATCGCGAGGCGGTGCGAGCTGGTGCGGTTGAGTTTGCGGAGTCCGTGTCCGTGACGCATGGTGCTTTTTCCTAACTAACTTTATAAAAACAGGCAGCCGTGTCAGGTACTGCCCGGTGCACTGGCTCCCTTTCGGGAGCCTCTAACTAAAAATCAACGCTTGTCGAGGCCGGCCGGCGGCCAGCTTTCGAGCTTCATGCCCAAGGTCAGGCCGCGCGAGGCGAGCACTTCCTTGATCTCGTTGAGCGACTTGCGGCCCAGGTTCGGGGTCTTGAGCAGCTCGTTCTCGGTACGCTGGATCAGGTCGCCGATGTAGTAGATGTTCTCGGCCTTGAGGCAGTTGGCCGAACGCACGGTGAGCTCGAGCTCGTCGACAGGGCGCAGCAGGATCGGATCGAACTGCTGTGCGCTGCGCGGTGCCGGCGCATCGAATGCGGCCAGTTCGCCACCTTCGAGCTGTGCGAACACGGCGAGTTGCTCGACCAGGATTTTAGCCGAGGCGCGCACCGCGTCTTCGGCCGTGATCGCGCCGTTGGTCTCGATCTCGACCAGCAGCTTGTCCAGGTCGGTACGCTGTTCGACACGGGCGCTTTCGACCGTGTAGCTCACGCGCTTGACGGGCGAGAACGACGCGTCGAGCACGATGCGGCCGATCGACTTGGTCGGCTCGTCGGCGTAGCGGCGCATCGTGCCGGGCACGTAGCCACGGCCCTTCTCGACCTTGATCTGCATGTCGAGCTTGCCGCCTTGCGACAGGTGCGCAATCACGTGATCGGGATTGATGATCTCGACGTCGTGCGGGGTCTGGATGTCCGAGGCCAGCACCGGGCCTTCGCCGTCCTTGCGCAGGCTCAGCGTGACTTCGTCGCGGTTGTGGAGCTTGAACACCACGCCCTTGAGGTTCAGCAGGATGTTGACGACATCTTCCTGCACGCCGTCGATCGACGAGTACTCATGCAGAACGCCTGCGATCGTGACTTCAGTGGCCGAATAACCGACCATCGACGACAGCAGAACGCGGCGCAGCGCGTTGCCGAGCGTGTGGCCGTAGCCGCGCTCGAAAGGTTCGAGCGTCACCTTGGCCTTGTTGGCGGCAAGTTGCTCGACCTGAATGGTCTTGGGTTTCAGCAGGGTGGTTTGCATGCAGACTTCCTCTCAATACCCCCGGCTCGTTACACCGGTAAGGCTGGTGAAGCACCCGTCGGGAGGGGGCCTCCCGATGGGAACAAAAAATACAAGTGCGGGCCGCGAAGCGGCCCGTTGTCGTTCGCTTAGCGCGAATACAGTTCGACGATCAGCGATTCGTTGATGTCTGCTGCGAACTCGTCACGGTCCGGCACCTTCTTGAAGGTACCTTCGGCCTTGTCGGCGTTCACTTCGACCCAGGCCGGCATGCCGACCTGCTGGGCCAGCTGGAGCGCTTCGGCGATGCGGGTCTGCTTCTTCGACTTGTCGCGGACGGCGATCACGTCGCCGGTCTTCACCAGGTACGACGGGATGTTGACCGACTGGCCGTTCACCGTGATGGCCTTGTGCGACACGAGCTGGCGTGCTTCGGCGCGCGTCGAGCCGAAGCCCATGCGGTAGACCACGTTGTCCAGGCGCGATTCGAGGATGAACAACAGGTTCGCGCCGGTGTTGCCGCGGCGGCGGTCGGCTTCCTCGAAGTAGCGGCGGAACTGCTTCTCGAGCACGCCGTACATGCGCTTGACCTTCTGCTTTTCGCGCAGCTGCAGGCCGTAGTCGGAGGTACGCTGGCCCGAAGTGCGGCCGTGCTGGCCCGGCTTGGAGTCGAACTTGGCCTTGTCCTGGATCGAGCGGCGGGCGCTCTTCAGGAACAGGTCGGTGCCTTCACGGCGGGAGAGTTTGGCCTTGGGGCCGAGGTAGCGTGCCACGAGTTTTCCTTTGGTGTCATCTGCCGCAGTTGCCTGCGGGAGCCATCGGCGAGGACGCGGATGGCGGTGGGCTTAGTAAAAAAACAAATGCGCAGCCGCTCAAAAGCCGGCTGCGCCTTGCGGACTGACGATCAGATGCGGCGACGCTTCTGGGGACGGCAGCCGTTGTGCGGAACGGGCGTCACGTCGGCAATGGAATTGATCCGGATGCCGAGCGCAGCCAGTGCGCGCACCGACGATTCGCGACCGGGGCCGGGGCCCTTGATCTCGACGTCGAGGTTCTTGATGCCTTGTTCGACCGCAGCACGGCCGGCCACTTCGGAAGCCACCTGCGCAGCGAACGGGGTCGACTTGCGCGAGCCCTTGAAGCCCTGGCCACCCGACGATGCCCACGACAGGGCGTTGCCCTGGCGATCGGTGATCGTGATGATGGTGTTGTTGAACGAGGCATGCACGTGGGCGATACCGTCCGCGACGTTCTTGCGAACCTTCTTGCGAACGCGCTGTGCGGCGTTGTTTGCAGGTGCTTTAGCCATGCTGGTCTATCCTTATTTCTTCAGGGACTGCGCAGCCTTGCGCGGACCCTTGCGGGTGCGGGCATTGGTGCGCGTGCGCTGGCCGCGCATCGGCAGGCCGCGACGGTGACGGAAGCCGCGATAGCAGCCGATGTCCATCAAGCGCTTGATGTTCATCGTCGTCTCGCGACGCAGATCGCCTTCGATGGTGAACAAGGCGATCTGGTCGCGGATCTTCTCGAGATCGGCGTCGGTCAGGTCCTTGATCTTCTTCGAATATTCGATGCCGCTCGCTTCGCAGATCTGACGGGCGCGGGTGCGACCGATGCCGAAGATGGCCGTCAGGCCGATTTCAGCGTGCTTGTGCGGCGGAATGTTGATGCCAGCAATACGTGCCATGTGCGTCCTCTAATACTCTTTCAATCAACCCTGGCGCTGCTTGTGGCGCGGGTCGGTACAGATCACGCGCACCACACCCTTGCGGCGGATGATCTTGCAATTACGGCAAATGGTTTTGACCGAAGCCGAAACTCTCATTTCATTCTCCTAAAACTCTGTTCAACCCGGCGGGCCCAGTGCCCTGTGCCTTACGAAGTCTTGAAATTGGCCTTCTTCAGCAGCGACTCGTACTGCTGGGACATCATGTAGTTCTGCACCTGGGCCATGAAGTCCATCGTGACGACCACGATGATCAGCAGGGAGGTACCACCGAAGTAGAACGGAACGTTGTACTTCAGGATCAGGAACTCGGGCAGCAGGCAGACGAAGGTGATGTACA